>CAYZXF010000384.1:0-4894 GCA_964482355.1 uncultured Anaerolineaceae bacterium
CCTCTCCCGATTCGACGCTCACGCCTTCGACGGCGGCCGCGGCGGTTCCGCCACCCGATAACTCAGTGACCACGGTTCCGATATAGATGAAGGCCCCAAGGATGACCAGAACGAATACGACTGTCCGGGCTCCCGGTGACAGGACTCCGGCCAGAACAGCAGCCGCGATGAACCACACGATCCAGGGCAGTACGAATTCCTGTGGCTCCAGCAGCAGGGCTACAAACGTCGCCAGGAAGAAGATCCCCGCTGCAATCCTGAGTATCTTCATTTATCCCACTGCTTCCGATCCATTCGATGCCAAACTTAGTCTGAACGGTTCGGTAGAGTTCTCCCAGGCTGATGGGCTGAAGTCCGTTAGCCAATCGCGTACGGCTAACTTCTGCGACGCGGTCAGAGATTCCGCGGGCTCTTTGTGAAATGAGCTATCTTCCGAGCTGTAAAATGCTTCTTGGGTGGAGGGATCCAGACGGATCTGGGAGACCCCTAAGGAGTAGAAGCCACGCAACTTGCCATACAGGGCGTACCCGGAGACGATAACCGCCGTATATTGATCGCCGTTGAGCCCGGGCTGGACACCGGATACTTTATCGAAGTCCTCCAACCCCTCCCCCAGAAGCTCATCCCCCTTGAATAAAAGATGCGCGTACCACTGGGCCATCAATCTTGGCCTGACGCTGCACTGGCTTCCGGTCGAACGTTCGTGAGCGATGGAATCCGCTCGTCTCCTTCGCTCTCCGCAAGCCCTGCCAACCAGAACACAAGCGCAATCAAAATCAAAAATACCACCACAATGCCGGAGACCATGCGAGACATTTCTGCCATGGTGGGCGTGAAGGCGCTTTCGGAGAGATCTCGTACAACGCCAAAAATGTGCCAATCCTCGCGTAAGCCTGATCGAATATAGCCCATCAGGCTCATGAGCATGACACCTCCGACAAGAAGCAGGAGCAGGGCATACTGACTGCGACTTGTCATCTTCCCCCACTTAATCGTTCCAAGCTCGCTTGCTCCCCGCATGAGTACGATGTCGATAGCTGTCACAAATACCAGCGCCGACATCGTGATCAGCCATTGAGCGACGGCGATATTGCGTAGGAACGGATTGGCCTGTGTCATCACAACAAAGCCATAGGGGCCGAGGATCAATACTGAATTCACCACCACTGCCCCCAGGTACAGCACTTGAGCCTGCGATCCGCGGTCGCGGAAGGTCATGATGACCGCTACCAGGCCCACCAGGATCTGGGCCACCAGTAACACAGCGGGTAGCGTAAAGTACACGCCTTTGTCGGGGGTTAAATCCAGATCACTTGGTTGGAGAGCAAACGTCACCGAGGCATACCAGCCCAGCGCCAGTGCCACGATCCCGAATCCGGTCAGCACGATGATCTTCGAGCCGGTCCCCTGCTGGCTCACTGGGATCCGATCACCTTTGTTCGCTCGCCGGTAAATGAGGAAGCTCCCGAAGGTAGCGAGGATGATGAAATTTATGACGGCATTTTTGGCGGCCATCAGGCCCAGGAATTTAAGTGTGGGATGGAATTGCCCACCGATGATCGCTTGCTCACTTGGGGAGAGCGGCAGGTTGTGCGGCGTGAGCCAGACAGCAAAACAGACGATCAAGATTACATCAAGCCATTTGATGTATTTGCGGTAGCGCTGCGCGCCCGGGATGCGGCTCATCCCACTCCACAGGTAGAAATTAGCTCCAATAAAAAGCGCCCCAATGAGGATGGCCTGGATAATAAAGGTCCACGAGAAGGTGCCTCCCATCATGTTGTTCCCCATGACCGCGCTGTAGGAATACACCTCGCGGCCCATGAAATAGCCCGCGAAAGGCATGGGGATCAGCGCCGCCACACCAATGAAGCTACCGATGTATCCCATCCAATCGTAGTAGGAACGCAATTCCTCACGTTTAGTATTCAGGAACCGCACCGCCGCGTAGCCGGCCACGATGAAACCACCAAAGGCGATGTTCCCAATGAAGCGGTGGATGTTCAGCGGCGTCCAGAGCGGATTGTTGATCGCCTCCCATAAGGTCCCTGTCCACTCCGCGGTCAGGGGAATCATCCCGGTCGTCAGCACCTGGCCGGTTTCGATCTCCACCTCCGCCAGCGGCGGGCTCATCATAAAGGTGACCCACGAGTTGGCGATTAACATCACCGCGACGCCGAACAAATTAAGCAAGACCCCGACCATCATGTGCCATTTCTTCTTATTGCCGACCATCCGCTTCCACGAATACAGATAGTAGTACATCGTGAAGGCCTCGGCAAAAAAGAGAAGGCCATACCACAGGTAGGTGTCGCCGAACACGTCCGTGAGATGCGACATGAAGGTGGGGTATAGAGCGAAGAGGCTGAACGCCAGCAATCCGCCAAACGCGGCGGTGGTGGAAAAGGCGGCCGCCAGCAGTTTGGTGAAGTCGTGGGCCAGCTTGTCGTACCGCTCTTGCTGGGTGCGGTAGCCTACGAACTCTGTGATGAGCGCGAAAATGGGTACGCCGAGGACAAAAGCCGCGAAGAGCAGATGGAGCTGGGAGACTACCCAGATCACGTTACGCGAGTCGAGCCCGAAGTATTGGCGGTAGTCCGGTGGCTCGGGTCCTTGCGCGCCGGCCGGGCCGGCAAGCGCTAAAGTAGCCACCAGCATTAATGCAATGGCCAAGTATGCCCGAACCCGTCTTCGTCTCTTCATCGCAACCCTCACCTTGCTCCCGGGCCACAGTTGGGTCCGGGAGTTTGCTTTCCCTCGGTCCCTTAGTACTCGGCGTCTAAGGTGGCGCTGCCTCCCGCCTCAACTGTGACTTCCATGGTCTGAGTTCCGAGTTCCGGATGAAAGATCTCGACTGTGTAGGTGCCTGCGGGTACGTTCGCGAGGGTAAAGCTGCCGTCTGGTCCGGTCAGCACTGCATAGGGGTTATCAACCGTCATAATGGTCGCGTTCATCCAGCTGTGTACATCGCAGGAGACCGGGATCGCCTCTGGGAAGGTGAACGGATCGCTCGTGATCTCCGGCTCCGTTCCGGGCTGTGCCACATTGAGCGGAGCATTGTCAAAGGGAGTCGTGTGTACATTGTGCAGAATCCCATCGCTGTTGAGCACGGTCATCGAAGATCCTACAGGCACGATTAACACACTTGGCGAGTAAACACAGCCGCTTTGGTCAAGCACAAATTTGGATCCCAAATCGCTCAGTGGCTTTCCTGACGAAATATCTGTTATGCGCACGACTGCGTCCTGCAGACCGCCCGAGGCATCACGCACGACCGGCAAGACCTCGATGGTGTCCCCGCAGACCTCGTTGTCTTTATCTACGGTCACTTCGGTCGGCCCTTCGACCTCTCCGTTGTACGAGATCGTGCCAACGATTGTGCCACCATCGGATACCGCTCCGCCTTGATAGCCATCTTGCGCGGGAGCTTCAGTCGGTTGCTCGGCCGGCGGCTGCACCGCAGGAGCAGAAGTTGGCGCAGCCGTCTCTCCGCCGCCGCACGCGGCCGCTATTAGTAGAATGCCGAATCCCAGCAGTACTTGTCGATTCATTAGTTCCTCCATGTAGTAAATTCTTCAGGATTGTTTGAGAGAATATCCCTAAGGATAAATCATCTCGGCGCTCATTTCGAGGCCGATCGGCGCACACGGCGGACGATCAGCCATTCGAGGCCTGCAACTACTGCGATTGCGATCGGGACCCAGAGGTAGCTTGCGGCAGCAGTCGGCTGGTCAAGAAACAAAAGCTGCCACGAGTTGATCGCGCCCGAATCCGCAGCCTCTTCGGACCGACCCTCTACCGCTGAAAAAGCGATCGGAATGAACTCCCCGGTTGGAATCACCAGATCCTCAGGATCGCCGGTGTTTAGCGCGCGCTTCATGACCAGAGAATATTCGCCGTCCACAAACTCAGCCTCGCCGACCAAATTCTGCTGGGATTGCGTTGCACGTGTTCCAACTCCACTCGCGTTCTGCTCTAGAAGGTCGCCCGCCCCGTCCCAGTGCCACAAATTCACTACTTTACGGCTGTCACCAAACACAAAATACGGTCGCTCATCATTTTCGGCCAGCACGGCTGGCAGTTCAACATCGAATGAATCGCCGGAGTCTTGAAACCGATCATGCCACCGTAAGCGGAGCGAAAGCTCTGATCCGTTGTGGAGCGCCGTCACCCATACGCCCTTCACACCGGGGCTGAAGTTGCGATCCACGCGCATGACCTGGCCACCAAGCGGGAAGTAATTTTCCGGTGCATTGGCCCAGGTTGGATCGTCTCCCACTGTTGGAAGTACACCATCGACTTCAGCGGCGAGCAGAAAGGCCTCCTGCTCCGCTGGCGCATCTACGGCCAACGAATCTACATAATATGCGATGTCCCACAGCTGCTCGTCGCTAAGCACCGCTGCATAGGAAGGCATCGGACTCCCGGTCAACCCGGTCTTGATGCGCATGTAAACGTCATCCCCGGAAGGCCCGCCCCGGAACAGCCATGGCATGGTCAGATCCGCAGGCACGATCGGCTGACCGAAGTCGTCGCTTAGATCCGAAGCGCTTGGCCCGTCCCCTCGGCCCAACTCCCCGTGACACTTGCTGCACTCCGCTTGCTCCCCGCTAGATAATTGCGCTCCGCGCGCGATCGCGTCCGGCGAGCTTCCTGGACCGGCCGCGATTGAAATCGGCTCCGGGCTCTCTCGCTCGAACCGCCGAGAAAAGATTTTAACGTACTCGGCCAGTGAGAGAATCTCTTCGTCGGAGAGCACGTCTTCCCAGCCCGGCATGGTCGTGCCCGGCATTCCCAGTGTGATTACACGCACCAAATCAGCATCTGTCGGAAGCTGCCCACTGGCGGTTGTGCGGATCTTGTACCAGCCTCGTCGAAAGTCGCGCGGTCTTGG
>CAYZXF010000385.1:0-5368 GCA_964482355.1 uncultured Anaerolineaceae bacterium
CGTCAGGACCGAGCCCGACAACGAGGCCGAAAACGTGAGTAAGCACTTGATTATCGGATTGGGAAATCCAGGCCGACACTATCGTGGCAATCGGCACAATGCAGGCTACATGCTGATCAATCGCTTACTAGATTCGTATGACGCGGCCCTCAACCGCAGCGTATCGGAAGCGCTTGTGGCCGTCATAGAGAATGAGGAATCTACCTTGGTACTCGCCAAGCCCCAAACCTATGTCAACGAGTCCGGTCGCGCGGTGAGCTCGCTGGTAAGGACGTTTGGGGTTGAGTTGTCGAATGTGATGATTGCCTTCGATGAGCTAGATCTCGATCTTGGGGTGATCCGAATGCGGCCTGCCGGCGGCTCATCGGGCCACCGCGGCATGCGCTCGATCATCAATCATCTGGAAACTCAAAACTACCCACGATTGCGGGTCGGCATTGGCCGGCCGCCAGGCCGCCGCCCGGCAGCGGACTATGTTCTCTCCAATTTCAGCAAGTCCGAGCAAGAGATCCTGTCGGGCGTCCTGGAACGGGCTGTGCTTTGCGTTCAGGATTACATTGGAGAGGGAATTCAGTTGGCTATGACCGCATGCAACCGGTCCGAGGAACCATGATGGATCTCTCCTCGCTCTTGCCTGCCCTTCGCCGAAGCGTAGAGCCCGAGCATGCAATCGCAAGCGGGCTGCTACCGCTGCCCACCTCCGCGCGCGCTCCGGTGGCGGCCTCGATGCTCTCAGAGCACTCGACGCCATTGCTAATTGTCTCCCCTCGATTTGATAGGGTGCTCACCCTCGCGCAAGAACTGCCTTATTGGACGCCGCTGACACCTGTAGCAATCTTTCCGGAGCCGGATCCGCTATTCTACGAGAAGCTTCCCTGGGGTGTGCAGACCCGCCTCCAACGGGCAGAAATCTTGGCACGCCTGGCCAGTATGACAACCGCTGATGGGTCCATCATCCTGGCCTCGATTCGAGCCATTATGACAGTCACCCTTGCGCCAGATCAGATGCGCGCCAGCATTCGGAAACTCGAGGTTAGTCAGTCGGTTGAGATTCAGGAGCTGCTCGAATTCCTCTTGGGGATCGGATACGACTCGGCAAGTATCGTTACCGATCGCGGTCAATTCAGCAGGCGCGGAGGAATTCTCGATGTTTGGTCCAATTCCCAAAACGCGCCCACTCGAATTGAGCTGTTTGGAGATGAGATCGATTCCATGCGGGAGTTCGATCCGGCCACTCAACGATCCGCGAAAAAATTCAGACGCCTGGAACTGACGCCGGCACGCGAGGGCATCCCCACTTACCTGACTAAGACACCTGAGCATGAGTCCGAACTACATGAGTTCTATCTGCCGGGGGTCAGCCCGGAACCGCATGGATTTCTAGACTACTTGCCACAGGATACCGTCGTGCTTTTGGATGGTCTTGCTGCAGTTGAATCCGTGGCGCACGAACTGGAAGCGCAAGCGGTGGAGTTTTTTGAGAGCCCTGACAACCGCGAAAGATATGCTCCCAGGCCTTATCTCACCATCGACGAGTTGCGGGAAAGTTTGGATCGACTCTCCACCGTCGATCTCGGCCTGACTGCGACCAGTGAAACCACTCCTGCGATTACGTTAGGTCCACGTTTTGGTGGGCAGATCAAGCCGCTTATGACCCACCTGCTCCAGCGCCGCTCAGCTCACGAGATCTCTATCGTGGTCAGCCGTCAGGCGAACCGACTGGTCGATCTTTGGAACGAGCAGGACGGAGCTCAGCTCCTGGCGGAGGCAATCCCTGACGAATTAGCCCCAGGCGATATCACATTCATTCAGGGCGCCTTGAGTGAGGGGTGGTCGCTGCGTAGGCCTGGTGAAGCTCGCGTCAACCTGCTGACCGATGCGGAAATTTTCGGTTGGTCGAGACCAAAGCCGAGGCGTCGCACTCGCCCAAGCACCTCCGCGCCCGAATCTGCCTACGCGGATTTGGAGCTTGGCGATCATGTGGTCCACGTGGATTACGGCGTCGGCCGATTTGAGGGGTTGGTCTCGAGAACTCTGGATGAACTCGAGCGTGAATATCTGCTGGTTGCTTACGCCGATGGTGATCAGCTGTATGTTCCCATCCACCAGGCAGATCGCATCACCCGCTATCTCGGCGTGGATGGAGATGCTCCCCGACTTTCCAGATTAGGCTCTCAGCGTTGGGGCCGCCACCGCGCGGAAGCCAAGCGCGCGGTTGAAGAGATCGCTAAGGATTTGCTCGAACTCTACGCCCGCCGCGTAACGGTGGTTGGACACGCATTTGCAGACGATACCCCCTGGCAGCGCGAGCTCGAAGCGTCGTTTCCCTATGTCGAAACAGAGGATCAGGTGCAGGCCATCGAAGCAGTCAAAGGAGATATGGAGCGGAGCCGCCCCATGGATAGATTGATCTGCGGCGATGTTGGGTATGGCAAAACCGAGGTGGCTTTACGCGCAGCGTTCAAAGCCGTTATGGACGGCAAGCAGGTCGGAATTCTCGTGCCGACCACGGTACTCGCTCAACAGCACTTTCGAACCTTCAGACGCAGACTGAGCGCCTTTCCAGTGGAGGTGGAGATGCTTTCACGCTTCCGCTCACGCGCCGAAACCGCTGCCATACTCGAACGCATGCGTGAAGGCCAGGTCGATATCGTGATCGGAACCCATCGATTGCTTCAAAAGGACGTGAAGTTCGATAACTTAGGCTTGCTAATTATCGACGAGGAGCAGCGTTTTGGCGTGACTCACAAGGAATTTCTGAAATCGCTGCGCACAGAGGTTGATGTGTTGACGATGACCGCAACGCCGATTCCCCGCACTCTGTATCTGGCACTTACTGGAGTGCGAGACATATCGAACATCGATACAGCCCCGGAAGATCGGCTGCCGGTTATTACCCATACCGGCGCTTATGATCCAGGGCTTATCCGCCAGGCGATATTGCGCGAGCTCGATCGAGGCGGACAGGTGTTCTTTGTCCACAATCGTGTCCAGTCGATCGACAGTATCAGGGCTCGTCTCATGAAGCTGGTCCCGGAAGCGAAAATTGAAATTGCGCACGGACAGATGCCCGAGGGTGAACTATCAACCATCATGTCTCGCTTTACCGACGGTGAAATCGACATTCTGCTCAGTACTTCCATCATCGAATCTGGCCTGGATATCCCGAACGCAAACACATTGATCGTGGACCGCGCGGACCAATTTGGACTGGCTCAACTCTACCAACTGCGCGGCCGCGTAGGACGCGGCGCGCTGAGAGCCTACGCATATTTCTTCCACCATTCAGGCGGGACTCCAGAGGCATTACAGCGGCTGGATATCATCAGCGAAAACTCGCAGCTGGGAGCAGGTTACAGCATTGCCTTGCGCGATCTCGAGATGCGAGGGGCAGGCGATTTGCTCGGTAGACGGCAGCACGGGCATATCGCGGCCGTAGGATTTCATCTGTATACGCAGTTGCTTGGCGAGGCCGTCCGCCGCTTGAGAGATGAAACAGAAGCAGCAGAAATTCCTGAGCTGCCGATGGGCGCGCTGCCGCTTCAAGTCTCTATTGAACTGCCGTTGTCCGGCGCGCTAACTACCGACTACGTCCGTGATCGAGACCTTCGGCTCCAGCTCTACCGGAGGATGGCTGGCCTTCGTACTCTGGAAGAAGTGGACATGATGCGGAGCGAGCTGAGCGATCGATTTGGAGATCCGCCGCCAGAAGTAGATAACCTGCTCTATCAACTTCGGGTCAAGGTTCTGGCTGCGGAGGCTGGGATCGTGAGTATTACCAGCGAGGGAGGTCAAATCCTTATACAGTTCACACCCGGTCAGGCCCCGACCGGTGACCTCGGACCTGAAGTGCGCATGAGCAAGCGCGGCCTGTGGCTTACGTCTACGACCTGGCAAGAGAGTCTGATGGGACTGCTTCGGAACCTAACGCTGCAGCCAGCCTGACCAGATCCAAGAAAAAACGCGCTAGATTTCCCCTCGATACTGGATCAAGAGCGCGAGATACGGCTCGCCGTCAAGATACTCGATTCCCAGCGCCCAGGTGCGCCAATTGAGCTGGCTGCCCGGATCAGGTGCAGCTCGATGGAACGATATGAAATTCATGTTCGTATATTCCGAGGGCCAGATCGCATCCTGCGCGGTGGATCCGACTCCGAGTTCGCCGCAGTGGAACTCAGGTGCGACCGTGAACACATCCTCTAATTGCGGCAAAATCACCTCGCGAAACGTACCGTTGATGGCCAATTCGCTGTCACGATTGACTCCCCAATCAAACGAAGATGGATCCAGAAATAATCCGGGGACGCTCGAAAAACCAACAGTGACTTCTGGGTTCCACCAATCATGTCGGATGATCACTCCACGTTTGGGGCTGACAAGCTCAGAGAACTTGTCCCCATCGCGCTCCTTGATGGCCAGGATGAACTGGTTGGCAAGTTCGGGAATCCTCGCATCTGCGCAAAATGAGGAACCGAGAACATCTTCAGTGAGGTTCCAGCTGTTGACCCATCCCTTCCCGCCTTGCGGAAGGTTAATTTCAGCCCAGGTAGAGCTGCCCATTTGAGACGTTTGACCGGTTACCGTCAATCCGCGCTGGTCGGAGGCCAGGCTTGCCACTTCCATGCTGGTAATCCCTGCTGGCTGACGGACCGCTAGCGGTTCAAGTTCGGGCACCCATGCCACCGCATAAGGGACCTGTGCAAGGATGATAGGTTCTTGTGTTATCTCCGGCGCTTCAGATGGCTGTGATTCGGGCTCAGCTGCTGGCAACGAGGTTGTTGTTGGGACAGGAACAAAGCTTTGACGACAGGCACTGAGCAGCAGGATCAAAACAAACCCACTGCTCCCTTTGAGGATCCACCGCATAGAAGGG
Organism: uncultured Anaerolineaceae bacterium; assembly: GCA_964482355.1. Lineage (GTDB taxonomy): Bacteria > Chloroflexota > Anaerolineae > Anaerolineales > E44-bin32 > JADFRG01. Next base: position 4,874 of record CAYZXF010000385.1, read on the forward strand.
GGAGGTGCAAGTTCTCTGCCGCTCACACTTCATGAACCTTGAATGCCTGATTCTGGGCATCCCAGGCGGCGAGCGCAGATCCGATAACAAACAGGCTCCCTGTTGCCAGGATAACCTGCTCGGAACCTACCTGCTCTGCGGCCCGCTGCATGGCCGCCGCGACCGGCTCGACAACTTCAGCCTCGAATCCAAAACCCCGCGCCAGGCGAGCCAAAGCCTCTGGATCTTCTGAGCGAGGATGGTTTGCGCGAGTGAGGATCACTCTGGAGACCCGCGGTGCGAGCTCCAGGAACATGCCTCGCACATCTTTGTCGCTGGACGCTCCGAAAACCATCGTGATCTGCCGCTCAGGGAAGTAATCATCCAGCGCGATTCGCAATTTCAATGCTGATTCTCGGTTGTGAGCGCTGTCGAGCACGATCGCCGGATCATGAGCGAGCACCTGGAATCTCCCTGGCCACTCGGTGGCGGCCAGGCCTTGCTGAATCTGCTGCA
>CAYZXF010000386.1:0-2953 GCA_964482355.1 uncultured Anaerolineaceae bacterium
TCCTGGTCCTCGGTCGATGAGCAGGCAGCCAACACTGGAATCGCGATCAGTCCGATTGCTATTTGAAGCATCTGCTTCTTGTTCACTTGATGCTCTCCTTATTATTCACGGGAACGATTATGGCCAACGCTGAAGTTTAGCAACAAGTGGGTCCGGGCAGAATACGTATTATTGCGCAAGTTTCAATAGCCTTGATCGCTAAGCGGGCTCCAGGTCGACCGCTTCTCCAGGATTGAGAACGCGCACCTCAATCTCTGGCGCGACTTCTGACACAAGTTGAGCGAAGCGATGTGCCGGATTATCGCCAGCGGCTCTCCCTAACCGGCGAATTCCGAACGGGAAGAAGGTTCCCCAGTGGATTGGAATCGTCAGCCTGGGTTTCAACAGTGCCACCGCCTCCGCCGCCTGGTGCGGATCCATATGACCATCGCCGAGGGTTGGTCCCCATCCAGCGACCGGCACTAGAGCGACGTCCAGATCCTCTGCAATGTCCGCCATTCCAGGAAAGCGGTCCGTGTCTCCGAAGAACTGAATTCTTTGTTGGCCCTCGATCAAATATCCTGCAGATGTCGTCGCAACGGAGACTAACGGTCGGCCGCCTAAGTGTCTGGCATGTGTCGCTCGCACCCGAACAGATCCAACCTGCGTCTCTTCATCTTCGTTTAGCTCATCGACGTTGGGATAGCCGCGCCTACGAATCATTGCCGCGACGCCGCGCGGAACAATGATGCGCGTCTCGCGGTCCAATCTGCGGAGCGAGCGGAGGTCGAGGTGATCCCAATGGTTGTGTGAGATGAGCACCGCGGCGATATCGGAGTAATGCTGCGGAGCGACCGGCGGTGATCGCCGATAGAGATGCAGCACACGGTTGAGCAGCAGCGGGTCGGTGAGTAAGCGAGTGCCTTGCAGCTCCAGCAGCACCGAAGCATGACCGAGGTAAACGATGCGATCCCTACTCAACTTGCTCCATAGATACGGGTTCAGCGGGCTGGAATTGTACCGGCTGGGGGGGGCGAAATGGACGCGCGCTAACGCGGACCAAAGACTTCTGCTGCAGAATTGAATTTGGGTACTCGTTGGAAAGTGATTGACGGGGCTAAGGTGACATCACAAAGTTGAACGTCGCAATGAAGTTCCCGCCGGTTGCCTCCTCAAGTGCAGCGATTAATGCAGAATCGACGAAATCGTCTGCATCGCCAAACTGGGATCCCGGGAAATAAATCTGGGTAGTGTGTTCGGCCCGGCCAGTTGGAGTGACTTTCACATGGATATGTGCTGGCCTCCCAGGGTACAGGCCAGGCAATATCGTCTCTAACTGGTAGTTGCCGTTCTCGTCTGCGAAGAGCTTCCCTCTCAATTCGAAGCCTTCATTGTCGTACTCGCCGTAGACATCAGTCTGCCAAAAATCCAACAACGCGCCTGGGAGCGGGTCGCAATTGGTTGTCATTACTCGCCCGACGAGCAAGACTGGAGTTCCGGCCATACCGGACTCAATCAGACTTGTGCGTTCCGGAGCACCTGGGGAGTAAAAGGGCCCCTCAGGATTAGAGGGGGTCAGGGTTGCGGAGCACAATGTAGGATTGACCTGAAGTTCACTATCAGAATCCTCAGCGGTAGTCTGTGTCTCGGTCTCGCCTCTCTCCTCGGTTGGCACGTTGGCTTCGATTTGTGAATCGGCCTGGATGTTCCCGCTGCTCGTAGCTGAAGCGCAGCCTACGAGGGTTGCAGAAATCGCAATGATCATAAACATTCGTGTGCACATAGCCGTTAGCGTTCGATGTCCTTCACATACCGGTCAAAGAATTCAATGGATCGCTGCATGGCGAGCGTGAAGTAATTCGAGAGGTTGTGATTATCTCCCGGATACTCATAGAGCTCCGCGACTCCGCCGATGTCTTCCATTTGCTGGTAGAGGATCTGAGAGAACTCCAGTGGGACGGTTGAATCAGCGGTGCCATGGTGAAGCTGTACCGGGCCGGAGATCTCGTCCAGGTAGGAATTGGCCGAAAGTGGATCCCAGAATTTGGGATTCTCTTCCGGAGTGCCGAATATCTCGGTGAGGCTGCCGCGCCAGCTGTTCGGCCAGGGGGTGCGGGTTGGTCCCGGGGTCGCTCTTCCGCGCGTCCAACGCTGAAACAGGTCCGGGTATGACGCCACCACTCCGGCCCAAATGACGCCTGCCCGGATGTCTTCAGTGGCGACCATGGAACGCAGCGTGATAAAGCCTCCCATGGAGTGTCCCCACATCCCAATCCGGTTCGGATCGGCCCCATCAAATTTCTTGATGGCAGCGACTGCGTTGAGCACATCGATCGTGTAGTCTGGAGCGCCGTACGCGCTGCGCGCTACCCCTTCCGAATTGTCGTGTCCCCGATAGTCGGATCGCAAGACGATATAGCCGTTCCGTGCGAAACCATCGACATAGGCCACATAACGCTCGGTTGTGCGGTATTGACTAGGTGGAATATAGCCGTGGTTGAAAACCACCACCGGCCAACCGGTTTCAGGCTGATCCCCGAAGGGCACCGTAAGCATGGCGAAGATTTTGAGCCCATCCGATCGATAGGATGCGATGTAGCGGTAATAGTTGGCGCCGTTGGCGAGCGTCTCTTCTATCTGAATCTCGCTTGCTGGGTATGCGCGATCTCTGAGAAAGACGATCGATAGGGGGTGCGGGATCGGTGTGGATGTTGCAGTAGCGGCAAGGGTTGCCATTGAAGCGCTGGTCTTTGTTGGGGGAGCCGCGGTTTGGGTCGCTACAGGCTCAGTCGCAGAGTCCTGAACGGCGAGCCCCGCACTGGCTACCGGATTGGAGCAAGCAGTGAGCAGAACTAGCGTAAATGCAGCCAGGCGCGAAATGCGGGCCAAATCCATGTCGGCCCGCATTCTACCTTCAGGGGCATTCGGGTGCTGTTAGTAGATTGTGAGCATCGGCTTACCGCCTTGATCTCCG
>CAYZXF010000387.1:0-5429 GCA_964482355.1 uncultured Anaerolineaceae bacterium
CCCGATCCATTCGGTTGCCGACCATCACGGTCCGATCGTAATCCACCTTATCGATTCCGAGCGCATTGAGCGCAGTAACGAACATTCGTGCATCCGGTTTTTCAACGCCAACCTCTTCGGAAATCGAAAATGCATCAAACAGCTCGAGCACCGAGTGCTGGCGCAATACGTTGGAATAGGTGCCCGGGCGGCCGTCGGCAACCAATGCTAGCTTGTAGCCGCGCCGCTTGAGCTCATGAAGAAGCTCCCCCGCGCCGGGAATTAGTTCGGCGCGAATAGTGGTGAGGGTGTCGTCCTTGACTTCGCTGGCTTCGTCAGCCAACGTGTCTCCGAAATCAAGGCAAACAGCGAGAATGTGCTTCACTGGCTGTGTAATGCCGAGAATTTCGTAAGTAGGTCATGCCAAACTGCGAGGATGCGGATCACTAGCTGAGCATTTCGGGGGTTCTTAAGGCAGATCGAGTCAAAATGCAAGGATGCGGTTCGCCGCTCGGCTAGCTGAGCAGCGCCGGAACTTCTTTAGGTAGCTCGATGCTCACAGCAGCGCCCTCCTCATAAAATTCGGACGCCGCGGGATTGGAAAGATCCACCATTAATTCGGTCCCATCCCCTTCGATTGTTACTGTATAACGTAGGAGAGGTCCGACATATGCTCGAGTGCGCACTCTAGCGGGCAATCCCCCTTTGCCCCCAGCTGTGATTCCGATCGCTTCCGGTCGCAGGACGACCGATATTGGTGTACTGGAATCTTCAGGCGGCTGCCGGCTGTGGATCTCCTGGCCAAGTACTCGAATATCGGCCCCCTGCGCGTTGGATCTCAGTAGTTCCGCCGGCACCACATTTGATAGGCCGACAAACTCCGCCACGAACCGATCGGCCGGTCTCCGGTACAGATCAAGGGGCGATCCGAGCTGGGTCAATTTGCCCTGGTTCATGATGGCCACAAGATCCGCTATGCTGAAGGCCTCTTCTTGATCGTGCGTCACGTACACACTCGTGATCCCCAGGCGACGCTGGATATCACGCAGTTCGCCTCGCATACGCACTCTGAGCTGGGCATCCAGATTCGACAGCGGTTCGTCGAAAAGCAGTACCTTCGGCCGGATCACCAGAGCCCGCGCTAAGGCCACTCTTTGCTGCTGCCCGCCGGACAGCTGTGAGGGCGATTTCTCCTCCTGTCCCTCCAGCTCCATGAGTGCCAATACCTCCTGCACCTTTCCCGGGATTTCTTTCTTCGGGGTGCGCCTTGCCTTCAATCCATAGGCAACGTTTTCATATATGCTCATGTGTGGGAAGAGTGCGTAGCTTTGAAATACCATCGCGGTGGGCCGCGCATACGGCGGCATCTCGGTGACATCCTCATCGCCGATAAGGATCCTTCCAGCGCTCGGATCTTCGAAGCCAGCAATCATTCGAAGGGTGGTTGTCTTCCCGCACCCGCTGGGTCCCAACAGACACACTAAGGTCCCGGATTCGACCTCCAGAGTGACGTCGTCGACCGCCAGCACTTCCTTGAACTGCTTGGATAGGTTTTGCAGCCTTATGGAGGCCGTCGTAAAGGTCACTTCACTTGCCATCACGCAATCCTAAACACGTCCACGAAACTCTTGCCTGTAACCCTTCCCAGAATGCCGAGGGCAAGCAAGATGATAAGGATCAGCAAGGCCGCAAAGGCCGCGGCCTCGCTTGGGGAGCCGCGGATCATCACATTGAACATCTGGACCGTGAAGAGCTGAGTCTTGGCAGAGCTCAAGAAGATGGCCGCACTCAGATCGGTCATCGAGCGGATAAAGATATAAATCACTCCAGCCAGAAAGGCCGTCCTCAGCAAAGGGAATGTGATCTTTGCGAACGTGCGAGGGCGCGATGCGCCCAAATCCAACGAAGCCTCCTCCAGTGACGGATCGATTTGCTTTTCGGCGGCCACACCCGATCGAAGGCCAACGGGGAGACGTCGGAAGGCATAAGCCACGATGATTATTAGGAATGTTCCAGTGAACAGATAAGGCGCGGCATTAAAGGCAATGATATAGCCGATTCCTATGACCGTTCCGGGGATGGCGTACATCAAGGTGCCGGAGAAATCCAGCGCTCCGCGGCCGGGAAAGCGTTGTCGACTGACCAGCCAGGCAAGTATGATCCCAATAAATCCTCCCAGGAGTCCGGCCGCAGTAGCTACGACCAGCGAATTCCTTAGCTGGTTAATAGTTACGAGTAAGGCCCTTAGATTGTCCGTAGTAGGCGTGTAGTCGAATCCCCAGGTTTTTACTGCCGCCCCGACGAAAATGGCCGCGTACAGCAATAAGTTGAACAGTCCAAGAAACAATACGATGCTAAACAATGGCCACTTAAACCACCCTGGCAGCTTCCTCACGTGGCCGGTCCGGGCGCCTCCAGTGATGGTTACGTACGACTTTCTGTTGCTGATTCGGTGCTGCAGCCCAAACGCGACTAGCGCCGGGATGACCAGTAGCATCGACAGCGCAGCGCTGAGCTGCGGGTCAAACAACTCCACGCGCTGTATGAAGGCCTGGGGGGCGAGCAGCTGAAAACCCCCTCCAATCAGCATTGGATTGCCGAAGTCTGAAATGGATGAGATGAAATTGAGCAGCCAGGCGGTTAGAAGGGCCGGAGTAACCAGGGGGAAGGTAATCGTCCTCAGCAACCTGAAGGTTTTTGCGCCCAGATCCTCAGCCGCGTCTTCGAGATCTCTGTTCATCGAAGCGAACACGGCCATGAGAATGAGCACCGCCAACGGGATGTTGCTGATCAGCTGGACCAGGAGAATCCCATCGGAACCATAGATGGTCCACTTTTGTATACCCAGAAGATCGTAAGTGATCAGGCCGCGCCGGCCAAATAGCAGGATGAACGCAAAGCTCACTGCGAATGGTGGCGATATCAACGTTATAACCACCAGGATCCTCAGCCACCGCTTCCAGGGTATATCCGTTAGCGTCAAGGTGTATGCCACGACCGCTCCGATCATGGTCGAGAGCGTGGCCGATGTCACCCCTAGCCAGAGTGTGTTGCGAGTGGCGCGAGCCACCATGGGTTTTGCGAGCAGACGCTGAAAGTGTTCGAACGAGTAGGTCCCTTCCACTTCGGTTGACTCAAAACCCTCCACGAACACTTGGGCCACAGGCCAAAGCACAAAGAGGAGCAGGGCGACGATTGCGAGCTGCACTGCGAGCATCATCACCGGCTCGCGGCGAAGCTTGCTCGACAGCAGCGGCAGACTCATGCCGATCGCCGCGAGCACGAAAAGCAGAGGGTCTCCAATCAGCTCGCGGCGAAAAGTGATCGTCTCTACTCCATCCACCACTTCCCGCGTATCTTCGACAATCACGATATCCATGACCCACATAGCGACAAAGGTCAGAACGACGATCTGGACCGCTGCAATGATGATCAGCGGGCGACGATTACGGATGCGATCGGATAGCGAGATGGAAATTGCCATGAATAAGTATTGGATTTTTTTTAGATGCGCGCTTGAGCTTTGCCTGTGAAAGAAAGGGGGCAGGCGATGCCTGCCCCCTTGAGAAGCTTGATCAGTTTACCGTTGAGATCCGATTTCCTCCTCCCACCGAGCGACCAGCCGATCGCGCTCTGCGGCCCACTCTGTCGGGTTGTATCCATCGATTAGCTTAACTTCGTCAAGTCCGAAAGAACTCTCCTGAAGCTCAACAGTATCAAGGACTGGGATTCTGTTGTACACGTCGTTGTGATAGCGCTGGAATGCCGGCTGCAGCACCCAATCGACCCAGGCTTGCGCGGCGGCTAGATTCTTAGCGCCTTTGATGATCGAGATTCCGCCGACTTCAAAGGGCATCCCTTCCGACGCGAAGTTGAGTAGTACCGGCAAACCCTTTTGCTGTTGCACTTGGATGTCGTGGGCGAACGAGATCCCTATTGCGAACTCACCCGCCGCGGCCATCTTACCGGGGGCGCTGCCCGAGGAGGTGTACTGGGCAACGTTCTTATCGAACTCCTTGTACCACTCAAAGGCGGCATCTTCGCCCATCAGCTGGGCAAGCCCGCTCAGCACAGTATATGAGGTACCTGAAGCAGCCGGGCTGGCGATGACAATCTCGCCTTCGTAAATCGGATCGAGCAGGTCATTCCAGGATGACGGGCAAGGTGCACCGATCTCTTCAAGCCGCTCGGGGCTGCAGGCGATCCCCATCACGCCGTAGTACAAGCCGGTCCAACCACCGTCTGGATCTTTCACTGCACCTTCGGGCAGGCTGTCCCAGCCCTCGCCCTTGTAGGCCTCCGTCAGGCCGTCTGAGGACAAATTCACGTGTGCCAGGTTGGTATTGCCAAACAGCACGTCAGCCTGGGGATTCTCACTCTCGGCGCGAATCCGCTCCAGCGACTCACCGCTGCTCATTTCCAGGCAGGTCACCGTGACACCGTACAGCGCCTTGAACTGCTCAAACAGCACACCGTACTCTGGCGGGTCAAACAGACATGAGTACAGGAATAGCTCGCCGCCGATCGGAGTGGGTTCTACCACGACCTCGACTTCGCGCGTTACCTCGACCTCGACCGGGACTTCGACTTCGCTCTCAACGATAACCGTCTGAACGATAGGCTCCGGCGTGGCACAGGCGGCCGCAAGCAGGCCCCCGAGAAGCAATATGCCAAATACTTTCCATCCTAACTTCATCGATTTCTCCTCCTTGGAAGAATAAAGGGTCAATAACCTGAGTTTCGAAAGGGTTTGATTAGTGTGTGATGGACCTCCTTTCGCTGCTCTCAGATCTATTGTTGTGTGCGGTCTGAGATCGGACCATAGTAGCGCTTGGAAACCCTCGCCCCAACGATCAGGGAGTAGTACGCGGAGTCAATCGTTGCAGGAAGGTAATGCTTTTTTCTATGCCCTCCCGCGAACTCATCAGCATGTCTTCATGTTCAATGCTGAGTACGCCATCATAATCCATAATACGCAAGGTACTCAGGAAGTTTCGCCAGAAACTCTCGTCATGGCCGTATCCAAGCGTCACATACTCCCAGGTTCTGACTCCCGGCTCCACCATTGGCCGTATGTCGAGCGTGCCATTGAGCGCCATTTCGTGCGGGTTGAGGCGCGTATCTTTGGCGTGCACATGGAACACGGCGCCGTGCCCAAGCGCTCGGACGACCTGGTTTGGGTCCATACCCTGATAGAACAGGTGGCTCGGATCCAGATTGGCGCCGATAACATCCGAACCGCCTATCTCGCGGAGTTTCTGCAAAGAGCGCGTGTTATAGGCCAGTTGGCCAGGATGCATTTCAATCGCAACTCGAACCCCGAGCTGGCGTGCTTTTTCACCCGCTTCCGTCCAGAATGGCGCCGCTACTTCATCCCACTGCCGTTCCACCAGCTCGATATACTCCGGCTGCCACGTGCAGGTCACCCAATTTGGGTAGCTCCCGCCCTC
>CAYZXF010000388.1:0-2996 GCA_964482355.1 uncultured Anaerolineaceae bacterium
GCCGAAGGACGGCGAAGTGCTTGATACGAACTTGCCCGTAACCGTCTCAGGTACGGGTCGTGGCTTGTTTGAAAACAACGTTGTCGTTGAAGTCCTCGACTCGAGTGGAACCCTCATCGTACAGGAGCCGACCACCATGCAGACTGAGGAGGTCGGTGGCGCGGGTACATGGTCGATCGAAATCCGCATTCCAGCGGGCGAGGGCGAGAAGGGCACCATCCACGCTTTTTCTACTTCGCCTCAAGATGGGAGCATCGACGCCGAAGATCGAGTTGGCGTTCAATACGGAGAAGAGACAACTCCGGAGCCGACCGAAGAGCCAACCGCTGAGCCTCCTCCAGACACGAGCGCCGGGATCGAAGACTTGCTGTGGTCGCTCAATTCACTTGGCGGGCAGGACCTTGTGCCCGGGCCCACGATCACGATGGATTTGACCGACGGAACCGGGAGTGGAACTGCCGGCTGCAATACCTACAGTGGTCCTTATGAGCTTTCCGGAACATCGATCAACTTCGGATTGATGATTACCACTCGAGCCGCTTGCCCCGAGCCTCCCGGATTAATGGACCAAGAAAATCAATACCTGACCGAACTGCAGAATGTCGAGGAGTACAGCATCCAATCGGACGGACTTCAGATGTTCGGATCTGCATCTCCCGTTACTTTGTTTTACGACTCGGTCGTTATGGGCACGGTGGGGTTCATGCAGCCTTTGGAGATCCCATCAGGATCAACGCTAACGGTGCAGTTGCAAGATACATCGCTGCAGGACGTCGCGGCCAAGGTGCTTGGCGAGACCGTGATCACCGATTTCACCGTGATCCCGATCCCATTCTCTGTCGGCTTCGATCCGACGGAAATCGATACGCGGTTTACCTACAGCATTTCGGCCCGAATCACAGATGAGGCAGGCAATCTCATCTTCATCAATACGACCGCCTACAACGTGATCACCAATGACAATCCGTCGGTCGTAGAGGTCATCGTCGAACCAGTATAGGAAAGTCGGAGCATAAACCGCTCCCTAAGGAGGAGTTACAACGTGCGATCAAGATTCTTAGTAGCAACGGCCCTGGTGTTCACTATTGCACTCGCGGCTTGTTCCACATCAACCGAGCCGACGCCGGAAGTGATTGTTGTCACGTCGACCCCTGAGGAGGCAGACGCACCTTCCTCGCTTCCGCCCGAAATGCTCGACGTCGAATGGCAGCTTCACAGTGTCCTGCAAAGCGAACCCGCCTCGCAGTCGGTCGTCCCGCAGCCGCCGAGCTATACGATTCAGTTTGCTGCGGATGGCACGGCCGCCATACGGGCGGATTGCAACAATGTCGGTGCAAATTACACAGTTTCGGGAACCAACCTGACCATTACTCTTGGCCCGGCTACCCTCGCGTTCTGTGGAGAAGACTCCGGTGACAATCTCTACATGACCGCGTTGGGAGCGGTTACTTCCTACACAACGAGCGAATACGGAATGGCTTTAGATGTGGGGACCGCCGCCAGCCTTCAGTACATCGAAGCAAACGACTTCATCGATCTGCCGGATGAACCGGGCGGGATCGATATCACGGCCGATGTCAACTTGCAAGTACGGACCGGGCCGGGCGCACAGTTTCGGATTTCTCACTGGGCCATTGCGGGCGACCAGGGCGACGTAATTGGACAGAGCCCAGATGACTTGTACTGGGTGGTTGCCTTTCCTGACGACCATCCACACTACGATAACGGTTGGGTGTTGAAATCGACAGCAACCGTCTCGAATCCCGATAACCTTGAGATCCCGATTACCACACCACCATTGTTGAATCCGACCCTGTATGTCACACCACCGGAGGCAGGCCAGGCCCAGGGTAACGTGTTCCAAACTGCCCCAATCATGGCCGGGCCCGGCAATGCTTATCAGATTTGGGGCCTGACTTCGATCGGTGCAAATGTGGTGATCACGGGCCAGAACGGAAGCTTTTGGCGGATTCAGCTGCCAACCAGCTACAGTGCGACGGGAGATGGCTGGGTCGACGGCCGCTTCCTGCAGGCTAGCAATACGGATGGTGTTCCCGCGGCCAACGCACCAACGCTGGACACCGAGGCTCGCCCAACGACCGAAGGCGGCAGCCAGGCCGCGGTGCGGTTCACTGAGAAGACCCCTGTGCGCGCTGGACCTGGCGACAGCTACACCAGCTACGGCGATGCCGAGGAGGACTGGGTAGCCGGCATCGTTGGCGTGAGCAGCGACGAGAAGTGGTGGGTCATAAACTTGGCCACTCAAACTGCATCTGTCGGGTACGGTTGGGCCCCGATGGACAAGACGGTATGTTCGAAATGCGACATTCCGTCGAACTACACCCCTGTGTATCGAACTCCGTAGACCCGATTAACCCGAAATGAAAAGAGCGGCGATCGGTTTGATCGCCGCTCTTTTTTGTCGATTCGAGTGGATACTTCTAGCTCAATTGACCTAAGATTGCTCCGCCATCAGATTAATTTGTCAGATTATGGAGCGATGATTACAGAGCGAATGGTGTAAGCACCTCTCCCTGAGCCTGGCGGTCAGTCCGGGAGCACCCAACTGAGAACGGTGCTCACGATGCTGATAAAGATGGCTGCCAAAAAGGCGGTCAGAAAGTTTTCGAAAATATTGCCGGTTAGATCCAGGGAATCACTGAGCAAAACCGTGATCATGAGCATACCGGCGTTGATCACGAGGGTGAACAGGCCAAGTGTCACTATGGTGAGAGGCAGGGTTAGTAGTCTTACGATCGGCCGGATTAATGCGTTAACCAAGCCAAATACTGCGCCCACCAGAATGAGACTACCCAGGTTACCTGTGAAACTCAGCCCAGAGAGCACCAGGCTTGTAATCCAGATTGCTGCCATGTTGATAACTAAACGCAAAAGCAGTTTCATTCGTTTTCCTCCTTAACCGGCGGCTTTCTCTGAGTTCTCCTCGATCCAAATCGTGGCCGCTTCGAAGGCCGCCTGGCCGGCTTCCCCCACCA
>CAYZXF010000389.1:0-3429 GCA_964482355.1 uncultured Anaerolineaceae bacterium
GGATGCCGGTAAGGGGCTCGATGAGCAACGATGCCTCCACCCGGGGAGTTTGAAGTACCCGTATTACGTTGTCGCAAATGCAAAAACTGGTTGTGAGAAACCTAATTCTCGCCCCCCACTGCGTAGATCAATCCGGCCCCATGAAATAGACTGGCTTTTATCGGTTATGAGAATGCCCGTTCTCGCGACCTATCCAGCTGCCCCCGTCCGTCCCGATCAGTCCGAAACGTCCGCCCCCAGGTTCAGCAGGTCAAGGAGTACATTCAATCGCCACTCATGGGAATACTCCTTCTCCCTTCGTACAGGATATTGATAAACGACCTCGCCGCTTCAAGAAATTCGTTCACGTCACCCTTCGCTCTCTGAACCTCCTCATTTCTCCGGTGTCCTCCAGCTCCCCGCTGAGACACATACCCAACCGATTGAGAACACTCTCCCTCCCGACATTGCGGACAATCTCTTCAAGCCCTATACGCTCTCAAACCTCTAGCTCATTCGCATCGTGATATCCCTCTTCCTTACCTCTGTCGTCGTTCAGTATTCCGAATTGATTGTTAAAGGGTACTACTAGAACATGCTTGCTATCTTGTTTTCGCTCCGGTAAGCTTTCTGTAGTGACGAGGGAGTCTGATGAAGGGATGTAAAAAATGAGTGACACAATGCCCCCCGTTGGTTGGAGCGCTCTAGTCAATCAACCCGATTGGGAATGGCTGAGCGCCATGGCGGCCCAGGAGCACCGTGCAATTGGCGGACAGATTGTGACGCTGATTGAGGGTGGCCTGGCCAAAGGCGTCCATTTTGATCGGGCGTCGGGCGAGGCAGAGGCGCTCTAAGCAGGGACAGTGCAGTAGGCATCGGAATAGTGCCTCCGCATAGTGAGAAGATGAGGGAACAGTGGCAAAGAAGAGTTTGGGGACTCGGCGTTGTAAGCACCATCTTTCGGGTGGCCGTCAGTGTGGCGCCTATGCGCTCAAAGACAGCCAGCCTCCGAGGTGCTGGACACATTCCGCCGATGCTCTTGTCAAACGTGAGAGGACCAAGGCTCGGATGCGAGGAGGGCTTGCAAAAAAGGTCAAAGATATTTCCTGGCGAGTGGGCGAGTACGATGTCGGAAGTGTTGAAGGGTTGCGGGGGCTCCTGGTCGACGTGCTCAAGTCGCTCGTGATGAACCCGAACGGCGTCAACAGAGCTCGAGCACTGGTCGGCGTAGTTAGGGAATTTAACCAGCTCTTGCAGACCGGGGAGCTCCAGGAAAGGCTCGAGCTGATCGAGGACCACATGGCAGAACAGGAAGGGCAGTAACGAAATGACAATCGGGCGAGCAAGGATCAACCGGATTTTTCGGAAGTCTCGGCAGAGAGCCGCAGCCAAGTTTGAATACTTGTCCCTTTGGGACAGTGGCGATGGGATCTTGAGAGCCGGCCCCGGCGGTCGCAGGGTCTCCCAGAAGCACATAGACGCCCACCGAGCTAGAGCTCAGGCTCTCGGCATTTCGGGAGATGGCATAGTTGAGGTCAGGGGATTTTAGATGACAGAAAAGCTCTCTGAGTTGACTAGGGCAGCGATCTTGGCGGATCTTCGATCCGGCAGATCGAAACACGCGATTAGCCAGGACCTGGCAATGAGCTACGATCATGTGAATCGACTCTCAGAGGAGATTTCCAGTGCAGATTTGCGTGGAACGGAAAAGCTAGCACCGCGGGACGCACCCAATCCATCGGAGACCGACATAGCGGAACAGATGTACACCCCGCCTGTAGATCAAGGGGCAGCCAGACTGGCAGTCGACGCCGTGATTGAGCCCGAGACCGGAGATCAGGTTTACTTTGCGAAGGTGACTGAGCCAATTGCGCTCGAGCAGGAGACTGAGTACCTGGTGGCCAGCGAGCCGATCTTGCCCTCAAGGCAGACCGGGACGAAGTTCGATGAATTGGCGATGCAGGAGAACCCGGAGATTGCTGAGATAATGCAGCGTCCGCCGACTGGCTATCCGACACAGTACACCGATGGCGGTAGGCCGTTCATTCGTCGGCGAGTTGAGTGGCACGGTCACAAGTTGTCGACGCAGCCTGGGACACAAATAGATGGCGAGCCGGTGACAGAGGAGGTAGGGCTAGATGCTGCTCGAGAGCTGCCGGGTTGGCACGAAGACCTGGAGACGGGCAAGCGAACCTACGTTATTCAGTTCCATCCTGACACGCCCGAGAACTTGCTTGGTGGCGAGCCGGACACAATGGAACCGACCGGGAAGCTGCCGGGGGGTTACGAGTACGAACCGACTAAAGGGGTAATCATAAGAAGAAAACGGAGCATGACGCCGGAGGAGTGGGAGCAGCAACGGTACGAAAGAAACATGAAGCTGCTTAGTGAGCATTTCGGATGACACAATCAATTGCGGATATCAGCACAATAGCGATCAAAGACCAGGAAACGATGTTCAATCTAGTTGGTTTTCGGATACTGCGCTACGTTTGCGACCGCCTCCAGCACTTCGGAGTCGTCGATTTGGGAATAGGCAGCCGTGGTCGAAACGTTGGCGTGGAAGACAGCTCTTTGCAGGATCGCCAGATCGACGCCCTTCTTGATTCCGGCAGTGATGTAGTGCCTCCTGAAACTGTGTGCGGTAATTTCATCGGAGAGGCCAGCGGCCTCGCAGCGCCTTCTAAGCGCCTTCGCAATCGGCCCAGTCTTCAACCTTCTGGGCTCGGAGAACAGATCGCCTGCTGCAACTCTGCCGGCCCTGGACACGGGAACGAAGAGAGGGCCTGGCCGATTGCCTCGCCAGCGGATCGCCCAATGACGGACGATCCTCAAACTTTCTCCAGAGATCCGGCATCTGCCCTGGCGTCCGCCCTTAGCAGACACTACTTGTATGTGGCCAGTGTTGAGATCGACATGTCCCAGATCGAGGGCAGCCACCGATCCGATCCTGAGCCCGGTGGAGAGCAGGATGGCAACGATAGCCGCATCACGGGCTCCGGCAGCAGATCTGTCGAGGGCCAAGGTCTCTGCCAAAGCGAGAATGTCGGCCCTGGTCAATCTGTACATATTGGCGGCAGTCCTAGATCCGTTCCTGGGATTCTTGATCGTTTGAATCTGAGCCCAAACTTGCGGATTGATCTCGTTGGATCTGGCCAGGCGTCGGGTGATTTGCTTCAAAGATGTCGCTACGAGTCCGGCACTCGGCCCATTCGGATATTGCTCATGTATGAGGCCGAGAAGCTGCTCGACCCTATCGGCTGTGAGCGTGTGCCAGGGGTACTCGAAAACGGGAGGGCTGTCGTACCCGGGCGCCAGATAGCGCAAAGCCATTTTCAAGGCTCCCATTACACGTTTCCGGCTGGCAGGTCGGAGAGTGGCGAGATACGCCATGACCGCATTCCTACTGACATCGGTATAAAGCTGACGGTTCATTAGTGAGCTTCATCC
>CAYZXF010000390.1:0-9356 GCA_964482355.1 uncultured Anaerolineaceae bacterium
TACGAGCTCGGGAGGCACCGTGACGCTGGCGCTTGCTTGCGTTGAAGACTGGGCTCGGATGACCGTCACAGATACCGGATCTGGGATCCCAAACGATGAACTGCCTCACATTTTCGAGCGCTTCTACCGCATCGACCGATCCAGGCAGCGGAGCGATACCGGAGGTGCGGGCCTTGGACTGTCAATTGCCTACTGGATCACGCGTAGCCACAATGGACGAATAGAGGTGGCTTCCGAGGAGGGCAAGGGAACCACGTTCTCAGTATGGCTGCCTCGGATTGAGGGCGAATGTGTATCCGCTATTGAGCCTTCCCTGCAGATCGAAGGCGCAGGAACCCCGATCTAGCCAGCAGCCAGCGCCTGGGCTGCCTGCCGACACAGGCTCGCGCCTCCCGCCTCGAGCCAGGAATTGACGCCGGGACTCGGGACGTTCCCAAGCCGTACATCGCTTAAGATTGCCACCCCCCACCGCACGTATCGTAGGGTTTCTGCCGGCCACAGGCTGGGGACTCGCGAAATCTGGCTGTGCCCTCCGTTGTATCCAGCAAGCGCCAGAGCGGGATCGCCATTTGCCAGCTCGAGACTGCGAGCCAGATAGCTGAGACCACGGAAAGCATTGGTTTCAGGCTCTAATGGATCTTCCCCTGCGCCGAAATGAAAGGGCATGACTTGAAAGAGTCCAGCCGCGCCGGCGTTCGAGTGGATCGAAGGGTGCCCACACGATTCGATCTGCATCACGGTTGCCACCAGCGCGGGCGGCAGGTCATACTGCACTGACCACCGCAAGATATCGGGCGCCCAATGCCTTACTTCGGGCGTAAACGCCTCAGGAACTGCGATGAAAAAATCTTGTTGGGATGGGGGATCCTGATTAAGGTTAGGTTGTGAAGCCTCGGCCTGCTGGCGACCGCTGAATAAGATGAAGACGGTCGCCAACGGAAAGCTGGCTGCCAACAAAACTGGCAGCCAGCGGATCAAGCTCGCGCAATTTGAGAACACCTTCCGGCCCAAGACAGTACGGGTTAATGAGAACATCTGGCTTTAGCTACGCTGGCTGATCGGTTGCGCGACAAGCGTGCGCTCGGAGCGTTTGGTGTTCGGAGTTCGCCTTAATTGGACTGGGGTCTGCGACTGAGAATGTTTGCGGTGACCGGCGAGCGTAAAGGTCCCGATTAAAAGAACACGGAGCAGCCAGACGAGCGCAGCCACGAAGATCGGCGCACCGGTTAGCAGAGACTCGCGTGCAATCACCTCATTGCCCAACGCAGGATGATTCAGGAGCGCGAGCGAGACGGACCACCAGGTCAGAATAGCATTCATGGTTGCCGCCAGCAGCCATGCGCCGACCAGATACCAGATTTCTACTTGAACTTTCTTCTTGGGCGTGAATAACCAGGAAAGGCCCGCGAAATCCATAGCACTGAAAGCCAGGGCAAGAATGGTCGCCCAGCGAATGACCCCCAGGCTGAGATCTCCGAGCAGATCTCCCAGAGCAAACTCCGTTGTGCCGAAGTTGAACAGCTCAAAAGCGATCAAGGCGCCCACCATAATGGCGGCAAACACCAAATCGCGCTCGCCGCCCAGCTTGGAGAGCCGTGACCGGATCTCCGCCAACCGATCTGTTTCGGGTTGTGCTACCTGTGCGTAAACTGACATTTCCCACCTCCTAGAACAACTGTTCGGTTCGGCGAGTATAGAACAAGCGTTCTGGAGAGTCAAGCGCATAGCCAAGTAAGTCGAATTACAGCCTCGCACGCCGGTTAATGTGAAACTGTATCAACCATGATTTCTAGGAATGGACTGTTCGGCATCATCGTTTTGGCCTTGCTGCTGGCGGCCTGCTCCCCAAATACTGAGTCAAGCGTCGCCGGTGAAGATGGGCAGGAACCGGAATACGACATCATCACCCTCCTGCCAAAGGATGCGATCCCTTCGATCGATAATCCCCGCTTCTACAGCATTCAGGAAGCGGACGCTGATTACGAACCGGACGAGGTGGTGATGGGAGTGGAATTCAACGGCGACGCTCGAGCGTATCCGATTGGTTTGCTTTCCAGCCATGAAATCGTGAACGATACGGTGGGTGGGCGACCGATCGCGGTCACCTGGTGACCACTTTGCTATACGGGAATCGTGTATTCCCGAGAAGTCGGCGACGAAGTCCTGGACTTCGGGGTCAGCGGAAAACTGATCATGAATGTCCTGGTGATGTACGATCGCCAGACCAACAGCCTCTGGTCCCAGATTCTGGGGAAGGCGGTTCGAGGACCGTATGAAGGCACCGAGCTTGAGTACCTGCCCGCCTGGCAGACAACGTGGAGCGACTGGAAATCCAGCCATCCTGATACCCGGGCGTTAGTGAAAGGTTACTCAGGCGATTACGATCCCTACACCAGCTATTATTTCTCCGGGTCTGCCGGCGTTATCGGCGAGACACGCAGGGACGACCGCTTGCAGACCAAGCAATTCGTAATCGGGGTTGATACCGGCCAGGCAACCATGGCCTTTCCCTTCAGCACGCTTTCGCAGCAACCAGTCGTAAACGCACAAATTGGCGAGCTGCCTGTCCTGATCCTATTCGATGCAGACAATGCGAATGGCATCGCATTTAGCCGGCAAGCTTCAGACCGCATACTCACGTTTGAATCCTCTGGCGACGGTCTGCTGCGAGATCTTGAGACGGGAAGCTTGTGGGACTTGTCGGCGGGGGAGGCTATTGAGGGCCCGCTCGCCGGAGAGATGCTGAATCGCGTCAAGAGTTCGACGAGCTTCTGGTTCGGATGGAAGGATTTCCATCCTGATACTTTGGTCTATGGAGTTGATTAAGGCTTAAAGCTGCAGGCAGATCGCTGAGGATCAAAATTCTGAGGCCAATTCAACCTGCGATGGCTCGCCACTGCGTCCCCTCGTGTAAAGCCAAATGAACCAGGAGCCCAGGGCCATGAGCGGAAGCACAATCAGCCCGGCCTCCGGACCAAAGCCTCCTCCGGTGAGCAGCTCTGGTCCTTCGACAGAATGCGCCACGATAGACGGGGTCGGAGTTCCACTCACCGCAAAGCCGAAGATCGGGCCCTGAAAGAAGTTCCAGCCGATGTGGAGCCCAATCGGAAGCCATAGCGCCCTGGTCCGGATCCACCCATAAGCCAGAAAATAGCCTGCAGCAAAAATCCCGATACTCGATGCGAAAGAGGAAGAGAAGTTTCCCAGGTGTGCCAGCGCAAACACCGCCGAACTCAGAAACAACGCAATTGCCAGCCCCGATCCATCCCTGAGATTCTGCAGGTAGTAGCCTCGAAATAACAATTCCTCATAAAATCCCACCGCAAAGAATCCAACTAACCCGAGCAAGACCCCGAGCATGGTCAGTGCAAAACTACCTGCTGCCCAGCCCCAACCTTCGATCGTGAGCCAGCCCAATCCCCATTGGATGATGAAGATCAGAGCAAAGAGAGGAGCGGGAATCAAGAAGCCGACCAGCATATCGCGCGCTGCGGGCACCTTCAACTCCAGCCCCAAGGAGCGAAAAGTCCGTCGGTCGATTCCGCGACGTGCAATCCAGACCGATAGCGTCACAGCAGGGAGGGCCACAATAACGGTGAGTGCGAGCAGCAGCTCTTCGGGAATGCCGCCGCCCACGAGATCGGAATTTACGAATGCAATTCCGGCGACGATGACCGAGAGCCCGATCGAGAAAATGATGGCAATGACGAGCATGATGCCGCTCTGGACCAACAACCGCCAACCTGCCCGCAAGCGCCGCTCATCGGGGGATGTGAAAACGCGCGTAATCAGTCTCGGTTCCGCGCTTGTGTTGTCAGAAGTGGGAGTCACGAGATCTAGCTGCGATCAGGGCAGATCGATAAGCCCGATCACTTGATCAGCGTATGCACCTGCTCATGCATGTACAGCACCGAGCGAAGCTCGGTACTTCCGAGGTTATGGACTAGCATTTGCTTCGATCATCACTTGATTAGGGTGTGTACTTGCTCATGCATGTACAGCTGCAGGTAATAGTGCCCGCCGGCGTTCTTTCCGGAAGAGCCAGATCCTTTCCAGCCGCCGAAGGGTTGGAAACCGGGCCAGGCCCCCGTGGTCGAGCCCTGCGGCCTATTGGCGTAGGTGACGCCGGCCTCGATGTTTTCGAAAAACCATTCTGCTTCTTCGTCGCTGCCATAGAAGCCGGCCGTGAGTCCGTAGGTGCTGTTGTTTGCCAGCTCCATCGCCTGATCCAGACCTTGATATGAATGCACCATGGTGATGGGCAGGAACATCTCATGCTTCCACAGTCGGTGGTCCGTTTTCACATCGGCCACGATGGTTGGTTCGACGAAGAAGCCCTTGTCCAGGTCGCCTTCCGCAAGAACCTTGCCTCCGGTCAGGAATTCGCCTGCCTCGGATAGTTCTTCGCTATAGTCCTTGAAGTCCTTATAGGAGCCGCGGTTGATCACCGGGCCCATGAACACCGATCGATCGGTGGGATCGCCCACCCGAAGCTCGGCTGCAGCCTCTCGCAATTTTGGCAGGAACTCACTGTAGATGTGTTCGTCCACGTAGATCCTCGAGTTGGCAGAGCACTTCTGACCCTGCAGGCCGAAGGCAGAGCGCAGGATGCCCGAAACCGCTCGATCGAGGTCGGCATGGCGCGTGATAACCGAGGGGTTTTTGCCACCCATCTCCAGGATGATCGGGCGTGGGTATTCGCCGGCGGCGAATGTGCGATAGATGTGCATGCCGACGTCAAACGAACCCGTAAACGTGATGCCATCTACCAGGGAGCTGCTCACGAGCCCTTCGCCGAGAGTACTTCCAGGCCCAGTCACGTAATTGAAAGCGCCATCCGGCAAACCAGCATCCCGGAAACATTCCGCCAGCAAGCGTACCGTCCAGGGGGTATCGGTGGCGGGCTTCATCACGATGGTATTTCCCGCAACGAGAGCCGCGCCAGCTGGTCCACCGGTCAATGCGGCTGGGAAGTTAAAGGGACTGATGACCACCCACACACCGTAAGGCCGAAGCACCGAGATGTTCTGCGCCTGGTAATCCTTAAGCGGATCCACTCCCATCGGAACCACATACCCGTCGCTTAATTCCATCTGATCGCAGGAGTAGCGAATCAAATCAGCAGCCTCGGCCGCGTCCGCCAGCGCTTCCATTCGGTTTTTGCCAACCTCGAGCGAGAGAACGGCAGCGATCTCGTAGACCCGCGTATCGATCTGAGCGGCGGCTCTGCGCATGGTCGCCACCCGCTCCTTCCAGGGCATGCGTGCCCAGGTTGGAACCGCTCGCTGGGCGGCCTCCAGGGCACGATGTGCGTCTTCTCCGGTACCGCTTTGAAACGTACCCAATACCCACTCTTGATTGATGGGCGATCGATCCTCGAACTTCTGGTCAGAATGCGCGTCCTGCCCATCGATGATCATTGCATGCTCAGCACCCAGCGAGCTCCTGACCTCTTCTAAAGCCGCCTCGTAACTCTCGTGAAGCTCCTCAGGGGGGTCGTACATCGTCGCATAGGTAAGTCGGAAATCGCTGTCCACCTTCTCCGCCATGGATCTCAACTCCTTATGTGGGCTCTACCGAAAGTATACCGTCCGGAGATGTATACTCGAATCAAGCCATGTCCAAGCCAAAAGAGTTGGTCAAGACCTTTCTGATGATCTCGATCACCCTATTTTTCCTCCAGGGGCTGCGGACCATCTTTTCCTCGCAGTTCGGGATTATCTATGATCAGGTCGTAGTAGGCCCGGTCACATTCTGGCTGGGGACCAGCAATTTGCTCGTGGTGGTAGCGCTCATCGCCCCGTCATTTGTTCCAAAACGGTTCGAACGGGGAATGCTGCCCGTCGCGATTGTGGTCTGTGTGCTGGCTCGCCTGGCCATGACCCTCCCGAGTACCGAAATCCGATACTGGAGTGCGCTAGTAGTCGTGTTCACGGGAGCCCTCTTCCTCCGCATGGCACTGGAACGGACGCCGCGCGAGGCGATCATTGCCATTCTTGGAGCGCTCATCGCAGGACAGCTGCTCAGAAACCTGGGAACGACTTACGACCTCAGTCTGCGACCTGGATGGCTGGCGTTTCAAGCCCTATGGAGCGTGCTGCTGGTCGCGGCGCTCATCTGGGGGAGAGCGGAATTTCCAGCCGAGGTAAGCTCTCCGAGCTGGCTCGTCGGGCTGGCGTTCGGGGCCTTTCTGTTCCTGGAACTCTCTTTGCTGTCCCTTCCAAACGGAATCTCTCGCTGGAGCGACGGGTCCTATTTTGTTCTTGTACCGGCGCTCCTGGCGGTCACCATGCTTCCCCTGTTGCCGGCGGTGTGGGAATGGATTCAGATCTGGCTAGGGACCAACCTTGCGCCGAGAGTGCTGGTTGCGCTGGCACTGATGGCCGGGCTCGTAGTGGGATATTTCGAGGCTGGCCCGCCGGCGGCGCTCGCGCTTCTCATCGCGCAGGCTGCACTTCTCTTATCCATTGCGGTTCTCTTTGGAGTGGAGCGACCCGGCGAATCGGGCAGGATGTGGCTTCCGCTGGGTTTCTTGTTCTTCCTGGCGCTCAGCTATTTCAATGCATTCGCTTTCACCTATCCGTACACGCTGCCAGCGATGCGCGGATTGGGGTGGTTGGTCTACCTCATCGGAGCGGCCGCGGTATCTGCCGCACTGCTGATCGTGCCTCGAGCGGTGGAGCTGACCCGACCTCCGGCGGCCTCATTCGCACTGCTGGGCGGATTTGCCTTGGTTGCAAGCACGATCGCAGCCTTGCCTTACCCGGCCGAAGGCGTGTCTGCGGCGGAAAGCATTACGGTTGCCACGTACAACATTCACTACGGCTTTGACGAGAACTGGAATTTCACACTGGACCAGCAGGTGGAGGCCATTCGTGAAAGCGGCGCGGATGTCGTTGCGCTTCAAGAGGTGGACGCCGGTCGACTCACCAGCTATTCCGTGGACGATGCCCTCTATTTGGCGCGCCGCTTGGGCATGCAAGCCGTCTATCTCCCAACCATCGAGCATCTCACCGGGATTGCAGTGCTCTATCGGGGCCCGCAAGCTTTGGTTACTTCGCGCCTGCTGACCAGTAACCTGGAGCAAACCGGGATAATTGGCATCGACTTCCCGCTGGGTGATGGCCAGGTGGGTGTCTATGGCGTGTGGATCGGCCTGGAGCCTGACGAAGCCTCACGTCAGGTCGCTGAAGCGCTCGAATTCATTGGAGACCATTCGATGGTCGCTTTCGCGGGCGACTTTAATCTGGAGCACGGGGATCCGCCGATTAGCGAAATCCTGGCCGCGGGTTTCATTGACCCCTTCCAGGCATTGGGAATGGATCCACCTCCGCCCACCGTTCCCGCAATCGAACCGACCAGGCAGATTGATTACGTATGGCTTCGGGGCCTGGCGCCGAGAAGGGCTGAAGTCTCGGCTTCCCTGGCTTCCGATCACAGGCTGGTGCTGACAAACGCCAATAGGCTGCCATGAGTCGGCTTAGCTTCTTGCATTATCCTTTGACCAAAAATCGAATCATGCGGAGCTGAAAATTGCCACCATGACCGTTAATGTGCATCCTTCCTCGACCGAACAGCGAACCACGCTGAGCTACGAGATTCACGGCACCCAGGGTCCGTT
Organism: uncultured Anaerolineaceae bacterium; assembly: GCA_964482355.1. GTDB lineage: Bacteria > Chloroflexota > Anaerolineae > Anaerolineales > E44-bin32 > JADFRG01. Next base: position 7,622 of record CAYZXF010000390.1, read on the forward strand.
AGTGCTCATGCTGCATGGGTTGGGATCTCGCGGCGAGGACTGGGTGCTGCAGATCGAAGCTCTGCAGAACGAGATTCGGCTGGTCACATGCGACCTGCGTGGGCACGGCGATTCGCCCTCGCTCCCCGGCTGGCCGACAGTTGGTGACTTTGCCGAAGATGTCATCGGCCTCCTGGAGCAGATCGGCGAACGGTCGGCTCACGTCGTGGGACTGTCATTAGGGGGAGGCGTTGCGCTCCAGATGGGAGTGGATTACCCGCAGCGGGTCAAGTCGCTGACCATCGTGAACGCCGCTGCCACGCTTCGGGTACCCCGTAACCGTCTTCCGAGTGCCTTCATGCGCATGGCGCTGTTGCTAACCGGCCGCAGGCGCAAGCTAGGTGAATGGGTGGCAGCTGGATTGTTTCCCAGGGACGACCAGCAGGAGCTCCGCGATGTAGCTGCGGAGCGAATCGCCGATAACCTGAGCCGAAACTACCTCCAGGCAGTATTCGCGATCCTTCGCTTTGATATTCGGAAGCAAGTACACAAGATTTCCGCGCCCACGTTGATTGTGGCAGGCAGACTCGATCGTACCGTTCCCTTGCATGCCAAAGTCGAATTAGCGAACGCCATTCCCGGGGCACGGCTGGAAGTTATTGAGGATTCGAGGCACGCCACCCCGCTCGATTCGGCGGACGAGTTCAATCGGATTTTGCTGGAGTTTTTGAGTGAGCAGGCAGGCGATTAAAATTCGGCGAATAGCCCACCTTCCGAACTAGCGAAGAATCCGCCCCTGATTGTGCCTGGCCCACTTTACTGAGCAGCCGATCCCTGACTCCGAACAACCACAAAAACGCCTGCCAGAACTGCCAGCCCGCCTAGAATTTGCGATGAACTGAAGGCTTCGCCGAGCAATAAGCCAGCCAGGATGGCGGTAATCACTGGCTGTCCGAGCAGGGAAGGAGCAACGATTGAAGCAGGCAAGTGGCCCAGGGCAAAAATGATCGAGAAGTAGCCGAGGATCTGTGTAATCACTGCCATCGCCACGAAGGCCTGGTAGGTTGAGGGGGGATAGCCAGTTAGCGGTTGGCCCAGCCCCCAGTTGAGTAGCAGGAGCACCGCCGCCGAACTCATGGCCGCTAACCAGAAATAATTTAGCGAATCCAGTTTCTCCCGGCCAAGCTGGGTAACCAGGAAATAGCCGGCGTAAAATACCGCCGCAAGCAATCCGAGCAGTAACCCAATCGTCTGTCCATCTCGCTCCAATCCCAAAACAAGACCTGCACCCAGCAGCGCGATTACGGTCCCGATCCAGAACCCAGAGCTTAGGCGCTTGCGAAAAAAGATCAGGGTTCCCAGGCCGACCCACAGCGGAGCAGTGTTGGCAAGCAGGGTTGGGTTCGTAGCGCCGGCCAGTACGACGCCGGTAGCCCAGGCGGCGATATCGGCCGCAAATAAAATTCCCCCGAGGAACGCGAGCCTGATCGCGCTCCAGGGGGGCCAGGCCCCTTGATATATGCGGATGGCGAATGGTGCGGCCACCAAGACAGTGGCGATGGCCATTCGATAGAAGCTGCTGACAACTCCCGGCGCAGCTGCCCAGCGTACGAAAATGGCCGAGAAGCCCAGACTCAGAACTCCCGCCCCTAGCGCCAGGAATGCAAGACGTTTGGAGCGGGAGTCAGATGCTACGTTAGCGATGCTCTGGCTCAGCCCTCAAAACCCTTGAAACCCTCAAATCCTTCAAAGTCTT
>CAYZXF010000391.1:0-8533 GCA_964482355.1 uncultured Anaerolineaceae bacterium
AGACGATCTGCTCGAGATCATTCTGGATATCGGGCGTGTGCCTACCGCTCGCTACACCGACGGTGAAATTATTTTGAGCGACAAAGAGGTCGCCTGGGAAGACATCGACCATGTCGTGGAACGGATCGGCGACTTCGACGCCGATAACCGGGCGGGTATCGAGCGCTCGCTCCACCGCATCTCCGCTATTCGCAATCGGCATAATCGTATCGTCGGGCTTACGTGTCGTGTGGGTCGGGCGGTCTATGGCACCATCGATATCATTGAAGACTTGATCAACAGCGGCGAAAGCCTGCTGCTGCTTGGCCGGCCGGGAATCGGTAAGACCACCATGCTGCGCGAAGCGGCCCGTATCCTGGCTGAAGAACGGCGAGTAGTTATCGTCGATACCTCCAATGAGATCGCCGGAGATGGAGACGTGCCGCATCCCGCCATCGGCCGCGCTCGGCGGATGCAGGTTCGTAAACCGAGCTTGCAGCACGAAGTGATGATTGAGGCCGTTGAAAACCACAACCCCGAAGTAATCGTGATCGACGAGATCGGACGCGAGTTAGAGGCGGTAGCTGCCCGCACCATCGCCGAACGCGGAGTGCAGCTGGTCGGCACGGCTCACGGGAACACCCTTGAGAACCTGCTCCTGAATCCAACCTTGTCGGACCTGGTGGGTGGCATCGAATCAGTCACCCTATCCGACGAAGAAGCTCGCCGCCGAGGCACCCAGAAGACGGTGCTAGAGCGGCGTGCGGCGGCTACCTTCGACGTATTAATCGAGATCCAGGATCGGGAGAAACTGGCAATTCACCGCGACGTTTCTGCCGCGGTGGACGCGCTTCTACGGGGTGTAGCGCCCCCCACCGAAGCACGTTTTCGTGACGAGAAGGGGGAGCTTCAGATCAAGCAACTCAATTCAGAGGGGAGCTCGGCTCGTCGAGGGCCAGCCGGCTATCGCAGGCAGTCGGGGCTGCCAAGCGCTCAACCTCCCGAGGAAGCGCCGCCTCCAATCTCGGCCGCAGCCCCCAGGAATCCGGGAGAACCGCTGGCCACGATCCGCGTTTACCCCTATGGGGTAGCGCGCAACCGGCTGCGGCAGGCGGCAAAACGCATCCACGTGCCGATACTGATTGCCGACGACATTGGCCAAGCAGATGTGATGCTCACCCTCCGTTCGTACTATCGCAGGCATCGCAAGCTGATCGCTGACGCAGAAAACCGGCGAATGCCGATTTATGTCTTGCGAGCAAACACGGTGGGGCAGATGGAAAATTTCATGGTGGATCTCTTTGCCCTGGATCGAGAGCCCATGGGCGATCCCAGCATGACACAGGGTACTCGGGATGCACAGGAGGCCATTGACAAGGTTTTGAATGGCGCCCGTTCTGTAGACCTCACCCCGGCCTCGTCCTATGTGCGGCGGCAGCAGCACGAGATGGCTCGCACCGCTGACCTGGTTTCCCATTCCTACGGCAAGGATCCGCGGCGTCGGGTAAGGATCTTTCGCGATTGAGAAACTTTATCACCCTCGAAGGCCCCGAAGGGGGCGGTAAGTCCACTCAGACAAAGCGATTGGTCGGTCATCTCCGGGCACAAGGGCATGAGGTTTTGCTCACTCGAGAGCCTGGTGGCACGGAGATTGGCGATCAGATCCGCAAGGTGATCATGTCGATCGAGAACAAGAGCATGAGCCCTGAGGCCGAATTCCTCTTGTTTTCCGCTTCCCGGGCACAGGTGGTGCGGGAGTTAATCGAGCCTCAGCTCGAGCGTGGCGGAATTGTCGTATGCGATCGCTTCTACGACTCCTCGCTGGCCTATCAGGGATATGGGCACGAATTGGATCTGGAGCTGCTTCGGACCATTACCGGCTTTGTCTCCGGTGGATTAGTCCCCGATCTAACATTCCTGCTTGACCTCACCAGCGAGCTGGGTCTAGAACGCCGCAAGCGAGATGGACGCTGGAACCGCTTGGATGATTACGATCTAGCTTTTCATGAGCGGGTTCGGGAAGGCTATCATCGTCTGGCAGAACTCGATCCGGACCGGTGGGTGCAGATCGACGCGGCTCAGACTGAGGATGAGATTCAGGAACAGATACGGGAAACGGTCGCGAGGCGCCTGGACGGTTAGAATCCGAAGTCGTCTCCGTCCCCCGGGTCCGGCATATCCTTCTCTATCTGCTCAGGATCCTCGCCGGACTCGAGGCGATCGACGACCTCGTCGAACTCGGCTGGCATGTCTTCTCCAAGTTCGTTGCCCATCTTTCGCATCATCTTAGCCATGGATTTGGGATCGCTCTCATCGAAATCTCCCCAGCTGCTCGGATCTGAGAGATCTTCCAGCCGGGAATCTTCTGATTTGGCGATACGGATCCGGCCGATGATTCGGTGAAGGTCTTCGCTCCCGCAATGCGGGCACTTAACCTTTGAATCACCATACTCTTCGTAGGTCTGATAGATAGCAGATCGTTTGTTGCAGTTGTCGCAACGGTAATCGTAGCTTGGCATCGCGGCCTCCAGCGAATGGGATTATACTCAGCGCCCGCACCGTGATTGAGCAGCCCGCAGAACCACTCCTCGTCGTGATTTCCGGACCCTCCGGCGTCGGCAAGGACACCGTCCTGGACCATATGAAGCAGCGGGGGTTGCCGTTCCACTTTGTCGTCACCGCAACTACCCGCCTGATTCGCCCCGGTGAAGTTGAGGGTGAGGATTACTTCTTTGTCAAAGAGCAGGAATTCCTCGATATGATCGATCGAGGCGAGTTGATCGAGCACGCCCTCGTCTACAACGACCACAAGGGTGTTCCCAGGCAACAAATCCGAGAGGCAATGGACAGCGGGCAAGACGTTGTGATACGCGTCGATGTGCAGGGGGCCAAGACGATCCGTGCGCTAGCGCCGCAGGCATTGATGATTTTCCTGACTGCCGGCGATGAAGCAGAGCTTGAACGTCGGCTCCGGAAGCGTCGAACCGAATCGGAAGCAGATCTTCAGCTCAGGCTCGCCACGGCCAAAAAAGAGCTGGGATATCTGGATGAATTTGACTACGCCGTGCTAAATGCGGATTCGCAAGTTGATGTGGCCGTGGATACCATCCTGGCTATTATTGAGGCCGAACATCATCGAGTAGATCCACGCCGGGTGGAGCTGTAGCCCACAACTACCCTCAGCAAACCGCAGGAGATAAGGAACCCCTAAAATGCGCTGGCGCCATGACCCAGAAATCGTGACATCCTTCAGCCTCAAACTAGCCAGGGGACTATTCTCCTCCATGCTTACGGTTTGCTAAAATCGTGGCTCGGGGAACCGATCGCGGAGTTCTTTTCGCATCCGAATAGGAGCTGATTGGATCTAATGGCAAAAAGTAAAATTCCCAAAGTTTTCGATCTCACAATCATAGGCGCTGGCCCGACAGGATTGTTTGGCGCGTTTTATGCCGGCATGCGCGAGATGAGCTGCAAATTGATCGATTCGCTGCCGCAGGCGGGAGGTCAAATCACGGCTCTGTATCCGGAAAAGAAGATCTTCGACACACCCGGATTTCCCAGCATTGTTGGGAAGGACCTGGTAGTTAATCTGATCGAGCAGGCCGGCCATTGGGACACCAAATTCGCTCTCGGCGAACGAGCTGAAACGCTTCGTCGGGTGCCGCTCCCCGGCGGCGAGCCTGGCGAGGAATGTTGGGTTATTGGGACTACAAAAGGGGAGCACTACGCAAGAGTAATCATCGTCTCAGCGGGAATTGGCGCCTTCCGGCCCATGAAACTCCCTAATGAAAGCGTTGACGAATGGGAAGGTAAGGGCCTCGATTACTTCGTGGCAGATATCGGAGAGTTTGCCGATAAGAACGTCCTCATCGTCGGCGGCGGCGACAGCGCTGTGGATTGGGCGCTGGCGGCAGAGCCGATCGCCAAGCATGTCACCCTGATCCATCGCCGACCTGGTTTTCGAGCCCATGATACTTCCGTAAACAAGCTGAACGAATCCGCCATTGATGTAAAGATTCACTACGAACTGCGAGAGTTACAGGGTAATGGCCACGTTGAGCGAGCCGTAATCTTTGATAATCAGACCGACGAGGAAACCACGATCGATGTAGACGCGACCGTCCTTGCGTTGGGATTCAAGGCTGATTTAGGGCCAATTCGCGAGTGGGGCCTGGAGACCATCGGGCGACGCTACGTCCGCGTGAACAATAAGATGGAAACTAATCTGCCTTTTGTCTATGCTGCAGGAGATTTGGCGCTGCAAGAGGATTTAGAACCGCTCAATCTAATTGTCGTAGGCTATGGTCAGGTGACGGTGGCCGTAAACTACGCCTACGCGGCCATCAAACCAGGTGAGAAGGTCTTTCCTGGCCATTCCAGCGAGAAAATGGCCGAGTAGCAGCCGGTCGACAAGCAAATTGGGCGAATCGAGGCTGTCAGGCTGGGGCCTTCTTCTTGTCAGGCACCGCAGGAAGTGGAAGGGTGGGTTTTTGCTGGGGGTTACGTAGCGGACGGCTGCGCTTTGGCTGGTCCCTCGGAAGTGTCCTTGCCGGGCCCATATAGAATCACACCAAACAGACTAACCAGCACTCCCAGCGCTAATCCGGATACCTGGAGCGGACCATACGAAATGCCAGGAAGGGTATGCGAGCCGATTCCCAAAAAGTCTGCAAAAGAAGCTGTCACGGCAAGTACATAGCCGGTAGCGATCAGCCGCAGCCCGATTTCGGAACGCAGGGTGGTTGGGTGGCCGTTACGAATGACCTTCATAGCCATTGTCGCTCCCAGGAGCAAAATCCCCAGGCCGAGCAGCCAAACCCCGATCTGCACGAATCCCACTACCGAGCTTCGATCCATACCGATCAGGTTGGGATAAATCCCGATCAGGAAGACGAACAATCCGATCAAAACCATTGTCATCCAGCCGCGCGCCGCTATTGCTTGTTTCTTCGTCAATGCTGCTGCTGTCATAAATTCGCCCCAGGCCCCTTACGCGATCCGGTTTCGCTTTCTCGATATCCCCACGCTAATTGTATCAATTGGAGCTGAGTTGCGCTCGGACACCCGCCAGTAGCTCAGACCACTCATCGTCCCGCTCGCCAGGGATAAATGGCACGTATAGCGCTAGTCGATCAACCAGACCCGCGTATCGCTCGGCGAGCTTTTCGGGGAGATCGTTCGGCGAACACACCACCGCAAATACGTCCAGCATTTCGTCGTCAATCAGCATAGACATCTCCTGCCAAACCCCTTTCCGAGCCAGGGCTTGAAGCTGATCCGCTGTTTCTCCCCAACCGTGCAGCTCCATTACGGGCCGGTAGGTAGGGGTGGAGGCATAAAAAGCGATCTGGGCTCGTACATAGTCGGCCTCTTCCGGCCGGGTAACCGCAAAGGCTGCTGTCGACAGCTCAATTTCGTCCACAGAACGACTTGCCTTCCGGGCGCCCGCTTCGATTCCCGGCCGCACTACTTCTTCTAGATAGCGGCGGGAGTGGTAGACATGCGCGTGAAAACCGTCTGCCACCTCACCCGCCAGCCGAGACAGGCCGATATTGACCCCCGCGATATAGATCGGAATATCGGGGTAATCGCTCGGGCCTGGATTGAAGAAGGGGGGCATAAGCGTGAGCTTGTAGTGCTCGCCGCGAAAGTTGAGTCGCTCGCCGGTCTGCCAGGTTTGCCAGAAGGCGCGTATAGCTTCGATGAGCTCGCGAAATTTTCCAACCGGAGATTCTGGCCAGGGCATTCCAAAACGCCGTTTGATATGCGGCGCCACCTGCGTGCCCAAACCCAGGATGAACCTGCCGTTGGAGGTCTCTGCAAGATCCCAGGCAGTGTATGCCAGCGTGGCGGGGCTGCGTGCAAAACCGATCGCTACGGAAGTGCCAAATCGCAGCCGTTCGGTGTGCTCCGAGACGAGCGCAAGAGGCAGGAAGGGATCGTGCTGCGTTTCGGAGGACCAGATGGCATCGAAGCCTACTCGTTCGGCGCCTTTGGCTACATCCGGTATGCCGGTCAATGATGAAGGGGCGATTTGGGCGTCAAATTTCACCGTACTCGCGCCCCTAGCTCAACCGCGGCATCCGGCTGAAGCAGGCGCATGGACCCATCCGCGTTGGCGCCCGCCAAGACAAGCACCTCCGAAATGTGATTCGCGATCTGCTTGGGAGGGAAATTCACAACCGCTACTACCAGCCGATCCTGAAGTTCTTCCTTAATGTAGAGATCTCGGATTGCGACGGCCGATTGTTTGGACCCGATCTCCGGGCCAAAGTCGATTTGCAAGAGATAGGACGGGTTGCGGGCCTCAGTAAAGTCGTCTACCTGCAGCACCCGTCCCACGCGCATATCTACCCGCTCGAAGTCTTCCCACTCGATTTGCGCCATTACTCCTCCATAGTTTCAAGAGGCTGATTTTACTTCCCCATTACAAGGAACGGTGCCTCCGTCAATAGAGGCACCTCATAGTGCGGGCATGGCGGTTCACATATCCAGACGGGATTTCCTTCGCATATCCGGGCTCGGCGGTACGCTGGCGGCGCTCGCGGCCTGCAATCCCCTTCAGTCCAACGAATTACTGGAGTCCATGGCAACTGCGGTACCTACCGCAGCTCCTAAACTCGATCCGAAGGGATTCATCCTGCACACCCTTCGCCGCTTTTCGTTTGGGCCGACCGAGACGGAATTGGATGCGGCGTTGGCTATGGGATTGGAAAGCTGGCTGGAAGAACAGCTGGCTGCGCATACCTCGGATGCGCCGAATGTGGAAAGCCGACTGGCAGAATTTGAGACACTGAAAATGTCGCCGGGTGAACTCAGAGATCTGCAGGAAAACGGGCGGATCGCTCGAGAACTCGGCGCCTCATCGATCGTCCGACAGATCTTCAGCCCTTATCAGCTATATGAAGTGATGGTCGATTTCTGGACCAATCATTTCAACATCTACGCCTATTCGCCCCCGGAGTTGTTTCTGAAAGGAAAAGACGACCGCGAAGTGATCCGAGCCCATGCACTCGGAAGCTTTCCCGAGATGCTCGCAGCATCTGCCCACAGTCCGGCGATGCTGGTGTACCTGGATAACGCTCAGTCTCGTCAGCCAAGCCCGAACGAAAACTATGCCCGCGAGCTGCTTGAGCTGCATACTCTTGGCGTCGACGGCGGATACACCTATGCCGATATCCAGGCCGTTGCCCGCGCCTTCACGGGCTGGTCGGTTGATCGGTTGCGAAGGGGCGCCAACCAGGCTGGCGACTTCGCATACCTCGCAAATTGGCACGATCCCGAGCTGAAGATCGCGCTGGGGCAGGAGCTGCCCGGCGGGAAGGGGGACGGCGATCGGGTGCTGGAGATTCTCGCCGAACACCCCTCTACTGCGCGCTTCATTGCCACCAAGCTGAGCCAGCGATTCGTATCAGACACACCGCCCGATTCGTTGATCAGCAGAGTTGCCGATACCTACGAGCAAACTAGCGGCGACATTCCGGCCATGCTGCGAGCCATCGTAACTTCCGATGAGTTTGCAGCTTCCGCCGGTCTGAAGCTAAAGCGTCCGCTGGATTTCGTCGTCTCAGCCATTCGAGTGACCGGTGCCGACGGCAGACTGGATCGAGTACTCCGCTTTTTCTTGCAGGTTCTCGGCCAGGTTCCCTTCGGTTGGCCAGCTCCGGATGGCTATCCCGACTATGCCTCCGCCTGGACCAATACGAATCAGTCGCTCCACCGCTGGAACCTGGCCCTGATGGTTGCCTCCGGCCTGCTTCCCGGAGTTAGCACCGAACTCTCGAGCCAGTTTGGGGGGTATTCCAGCACCGCTGATCTGGTTGACAGCCTGAGCCTGACCCTGCTGGGCGCTCAGCTGCCGACCGACGCTCGCCAGATTTTGATTGAATTCGGTCGGTCGATCCAGGATGCGAACCTACCCATGGAGATCGATCCGCCTTCTCTGCTAGCCGGCCTGATCCTATCGACACCTCACTTTCAGATACGGTAACGAGGACTCAATATGGACACTAAAACGCTAAACCGACGTGAATTTCTCCGCATCGCCGGACTATCGGCGGCTCCGCTTTCGCTTCCCGGGTGGGCGCCCAGAATGGCCTTCGCGCCTCCCGGAAGCCCTCCCTCCGGCGACCTGCTGGTGTGCGTATTCCTGCGCGGTGGAATGGATGGGTTAAATGCCGTGATTCCGCACTTCGAGTCCGGCTATTACGACGCTCGAGCGAATCTTTCGATTGCAGAGCCCCCGAGCTGCAAGTGACTCGACCTCAGTCGAGCTGGACGATCGATTCAGCCTGCATCCGAGTCTGCGTCCGCTATTGGATCCTTTCCAGGCTGGCGACCTGGCTATCGTGCATGCATGCGGATCACCGGATCCGACCCATTCCCACTTTGATGCTATGGACTACATGGAGCGCGGCACACCGGGAGAGAAGCAAATCGCCAGTGGCTGGATCGCGCGCCATTTGCTCACCGCACCGTGGGAGAACGACTCGCCGTTTCGCGCCATCGGCATGGGCGTCGGGCTTCAGGCCTCCTTGCGTGGCCCGGTGCCGGC
>CAYZXF010000392.1:0-1961 GCA_964482355.1 uncultured Anaerolineaceae bacterium
GAAGCCAAAAAGTGATGCAATAGCCATAATGGGCGTGATGAGCGGCAGCTTGATCTGAAGATGGGTTCGCAACCCGCTCGCTCCATCTACCTGGGCCTGATCGATCAATTCTTGATCAATCGAAGTCAAACCTGCGAGCAATATCACTGCAGACAGCGGGGTCAGTCGCCATACGTGCACCAGGATCACTGAGCCCATCGCTAAGAATTCGCGTCCGAGATAATTGAGATGAAGTCCGGGTCCAAGGATCGTATCCGGACCGAGCAGTCCGATCTGTACCAGCACATAATCAATGGGGCTGAATTTAGAATCCAGCAACCAGAGCCAGCCCAATGTTCCCAAGGCGATCGGAGTGGCCCATGGGAGAATGATCAGAATTCTAGCTAGCCACTTACCATGGAAGTCCTGAGTGAAAATCACGGCGAGGATGTTGGCCAGCACAAGAATAATCAGTAGAGCAACAATCGTAAACACGATCGTGTCAACGACCGCGCGCTGGAATTGCGGCGGTCGGATGACCCTCCGAAAATTCTCCAATCCGACAAAATTCAGGCTGGTGTCTCCGACTGTCACGTCCGACAGACTGAAGGCGATCGATATGACAAGCGGTAATCCAACAAGAGCCAGTATGAAGATTACGGCAGGCGCCAGCATCAAAGCCCCGAGCACGCGTTCGTTATCAGAGAGAAAGCCCAATCGAGGGGGTTTTGCAGTCTCTACGCTCATTTCATATTCGGAGCGGTGAGGCGCCCGGTTTCTTTGTCAAAGTACCGTAAATGAGCGGGGTTTACCGCGAACTCCTTTCTGTCTCCTGCAGATGCGGAGAAGGATAAGGTAGAAGCGATCTTAGCCACGACATGCGTGTCCCCATCCGCGGCGCCATACACGAGAGTATCCGCTCCCAGGTTTTCTACTCGATCGATCGTGACCATATAGCGCGACGCGCCATCTTCGGTCTCTGCCTCGCCAACGGGATGCATGTGTTCGGGCCGAAAACCAACCGTGTACTCCGGCCCCTCGAGCAGATTCATGCCAGGCGACCCTAAGAAAGTCGCAACGAAAGTGTCCGAGGATTCGCCGTAGATCTCAGCCGGAGTTCCGACCTGCCTGACCTTGCCAGCGAGCATGACTGCGATGCGATCACCGAGTCCCATGGCTTCGACTTGATCGTGGGTCACGAAAATTGTCGTTATCCCCAGGCGACGTTGAAATCGCTGCAGTTCATCGCGGGCCGACGCGCGCAGCTTGGCGTCCAAATTGGACAAAGGCTCATCGAGCAACAGGACGCTGGGTTCCTTCACCATGGCCCTGGCTAGCGCCACGCGCTGACGCTCGCCCCCCGAAAGCTGGCGCGGCTTTCGATCAAGAAGCAACTCAATTCCAAGTACGCCTGCGGCATGCCGAACTTTTTCGTCGATCTCCCCTTTGGTAAATGCTCCCTGAGCTTTCAGGGGAAAAGCGATGTTCCGATACACCGTCATGTGTGGGTAAAGCGCGTAGCTCTGGAACACCATGGCGATGTGACGTGCTCGCGGAGGCAGCTTGGTTACCTGCTCCCCACTGATCATGATCTCGCCTTCGGAGGGGATTTCCAGCCCGGCGATCATACGCATCAGCGTGGTCTTGCCACAGCCAGAAGGGCCCAGGATGACAAGCATTTCGCCTTCCTGGATGGAGAGGTCGACTCCGTCGACGGCTTTCACATCCCCAAAATGCTTTTTTAGCGATTGAATTTCTACGAAAGTTGTCATTGGATAACCAAGGCCCGCCGGATTGGTGTCCGGCGGGCCTCAAGGCGAACAGCGCTATGACGAGACAATGCTACTTTCGCGCCTGTGCGCCTACGATACTCTCTAACCTACGGCGCAGTCGGGACTGGCTTCGCCACCGACCAGGCCCTCGGCTCGCCACTTCTCGAAGATATCTTCGATCTGGGCGTGCGCTTCACACACCGCCTCCGC
>CAYZXF010000393.1:0-1991 GCA_964482355.1 uncultured Anaerolineaceae bacterium
AAGTTCGGCGCAGTTTATGAGTGTTTGCATGACTATTTGGCCCAGAGATCGACCAGATTATTGCGTGTCGAATACGGGTCTGCTCCAGCGAGCACTATTCTAAACGGTAAGAGATTCCGGGTGATTTTGCCCTCGTTGCAAATGGCTTATTGACCCGACCATCAGCACGAAACGTCCAACCGGCGCGCTGTAGCCGAGCCCGCTCCTGCGAGTGGTTAGGCCACCTTCATGTCGGGCCAGAAGCGACTACTCCTCCACAACGAAGGTTCCCCACATCCCAGCAAAAATGTGGTCGCTTACTGAGCAGATGTAAAAGTAGCTTCCCGGGGTGTCGGGGGTGAAAGTAATAGTGTGCTCCTTAGCTTCCCGAACCAGCTCGGTCTCAGCTCCCCACAAGGGATCTGCGCTGCTCTGTTTCTCAGCCACGATCACAAAGTTATGCTCTACCACAATCCCTTCATGCACGTTCTTGAAAGTAATCGTCACCGGTTGACCGGCCTTTACCACGATCGTGGGACCTGGCGACACAATGTCTTCACCCTCGAAGCCATAGCCGAGCACGGTAAAGCTGCCCTCTTCAGGGATAATCCCTCCACCAATGACCGCGAAGGCGGATGGCCCCCCGATGTCCTGCTCTGCACCAAGTGCGGAGCATGCAAACAGCAGGAGGCTAGTGAGTAGAAGACAACTTGTGACTCGGGTGCTTAGCCAGTAATTCATCGCGCCCTCCTTTGCCTAACGTTTCTTCCACGTCTCAAGATTACAGACTTTAAGGTGGCCTAACAGCTGCGAGCTGAGCGGCGCAACATAAACGACTAAACCCGACCTCACGCGAAGTCGGGCTGGCTATGATGAAAGGTTGGATTGCGCCCCACTTCGACAATGGGACTTACTGTTTACAACCCGAGCGAATGAGCGAAGATGCGGAGGCTGGGCCGTTTCTTTTCCCAATCTGGAAGATTGTTTCCGGCAACCAATAAAACCGACTCGCCAGGACGGCCGCTAAGCGATTTTTAGGACGATCGGGGTCCAGAGTACCTCTCAATTCCCGCTATGAGCTGGCCGCGTCCTGATGGGCACTGGCAGCCTTCCTAGATAAATTCCCTCCCAGATGTGGGGGGTTTTTATTTCCGGGGGGGAGGGCCGAAAAATCGCCGATACCACGGGAGCCGCAACCAGTCCTCTAACTGCTCCAAACGGTCATCATGGTCGGACACGGTTTCGGTCAAGACGGACGTACGCTCAAGGGCTTGGCCGAGGGCAAGAGTGGCCTCCGTGCTGAGCGTGAGAGCGGTCGCCGGGGCCTCCGGATCTACCACTGGCAGCGATGGCGCAATCTCGGCGAGCGTTCGGCCCTGAGCAAGCTCATGCTGCGCCCTGCGCATAGTTTCGATGTCTTGGGAGCTGTAGGCACGGCGGCGGCCCTTGTGAGCAGATGAGGGGCTGAGGGCGGTCGCAAATGCAGCGGACCATCTGCGGAGGGTCCGAGTCGAAATGTCGAGCTGCGCGGCGGCCTGTTTCGGGGTGAGCAAATGAGCGGACATGATCGGCTCCCATCCTGAGCGATCCTGCGATGGTAGTACGCGTGGCCGCAATCGTCAAATGCCGCCGTGGAAACGGACACCCGGACGCGTCCAAGTCGCGGCCGCTTATTCGGCCATTCGGCCACAGATCCGGCCTTGACCGTGTACCGTCTCGGGTCTACAATAGGGCTACGGAAAGATAGTTCCATATGAAAGGCGGCGGCCATGACCACAACATTATCGAAGGATCTAACGGATCATCCGGTCACGAGTTATCTCAATAGCTTGCCCGCGAAGCAGTCGAGGGCAGCCATGAAATCCGCACTGCGGGCAGTGCTGGCGCTGGCGATGGAGGTCGATCCGCGAGAGGTCGATAGCATGGCGATTTGGGAATTTCCGTGGCACGGATTGACCCCGGACAAGCTGAACGCGCTTAAGGCCATGCTGCTCTCCAAGTACAGCAAAGCG
>CAYZXF010000394.1:0-1654 GCA_964482355.1 uncultured Anaerolineaceae bacterium
GTTCCTCGAGCGAATCAAGCCAGGCCTCGATGTCCGCATTTCCAACGTAGGGGGGTTCAGAGACGGTGATTGTGTCGCCAATAAATGCGATCTTTGCCTCAGGAAGGACCACCCACATGGATCCTGCCGTCGGGCCAGGCCGGTGCAAAAAGAGCACCTCACGGTCTCCAAGCTGCAGCTTGAGCTCATGCTCAAACGAAATGGAGGGTATAGCTTTATGCATGCCCGTAACGCGTTTGAGCGTATCTGCCTCTGCTCCGATCGGTTTTGCCGAGCCTTTGAATGCGTCCGGCCAGCCTCGCATCGTCTGGAGCGTTTCATCATGTCCCACGATAGGGAGATCGAATGAACGCATGCCCAGCGCACGATCCGGATGCTGATCCATCAACGCAAGGTACCTCGGCCGGCCGGTATTGGTCAGCTGACCGATCCAGTCCCTTCCGTCATCTGGTTTCAACGGCATGTCCACCAGCAGCATGCCGTCGTCCGACGGCACGGCCCCGATAATCACGCCAGGATATCGAGATTCAACGAGCACTCCAGTTCGATACTTTCGCATAAGGTTTCCGGTTTCGGATTAGATCGGTAACGTGAAATAGAAAGTGGAGCCCTGGCCGGTTTCACTCTCCACCCATATCCGGCCTCCGTGCGCCTCCACAGCCAATCGGCAGAAAGCCAGCCCGAGCCCCAGTCCTTTGGGCCGGCCCTTGCGCTGCACGCGTTCAAATTTCTCGAAAATTCGTTTCTGATCCTCTTTGGGAATGCCGGGTCCGTTATCGCTAACCCCCACCCGCAGACTATTTTCCGATCGGTCCAGCGCTACTGCGATATTTCCCTCGGAACGGGAGTACTTGATGGCGTTTTCCAGCATGTTGATCAACACCCGGCGAATCATCTCTGAGTCCATGTCCACCAGCGGCAGACTATCCGACCCTAAATCGAAGCTGAGCACATGGCCCTTGCCCTCTGCTACCGGGAGCACCTCTTCGACCGCCTCGATGATCAGGCTGCTCAGCGAACCCTTCGATTTGGAAAGCACGGCCTGCCCGGTTTCCAGCTGCTCCAGATCCAGCAGCTGTTCGATCAAGCGCGAGAGACGGCGGCCGGAGCGCAGCGCGATCGCCAACACTGCCTGCAGCGCTTCGTCGTCGTCCTTCATGGATGTTTTCAGCACTTCGAGGCTGGAAAGCACGTTGCCAAGCGGTGAGCGCAGGTCGTGGAAGATCATGGAAGTGAGGTCCGCTCGCAGCTCATCGAGCGCCAGTCGTTCGGAAATGTCTCGAATGATCCACTGCAGATAGGGTTTGCGCTCGATATCGATCCGCTTAACGTAGATCTCGATGGATACCGCGTTGCCGCCCTTCAGCTCGGCCTCTGAATCGTACGAGATGGTCTGGCCTAGCTCGAGCTGGCTTAGATCCTCCGGCAGCCGCTGCTCGTTCGCGGTATGCAGGCTCAACACCGAGCGCCCCAGCAGAGCTGCGCTGGAGTATCCAAGAAAAGATTCGGCACGATGGTTGGCGTCGGTGACGCGACCTTCCAAATTACTGATCAGGATCGGGTCGATACTGTCTTCAAACAGCCCCGCGTAGCGCAATCGAGCGGCTTGCGTTTCAGTAAACAACTGGGCGTGGTTGATCGCCGTTCCGGCCAA
>CAYZXF010000395.1:0-3422 GCA_964482355.1 uncultured Anaerolineaceae bacterium
CCCTTGGAGTCGAGTTGGGAAAGCGATCCAAAATGGTTGTGCATGGTCTGCAAGGGGTTTCGAAGGACGCTAGTGAGTATAACCGAGCGAAGGATTGGGCCGCAGAACGGCCGCAGCTCAGCACAATTGGGCTGAAAGCGAGCTCGCGGAGGCAGCTTGTCCAGATTGGGAGTTGGCCGGAGTATTGTTTCAGGCTACATCGAGCGCGCGCTCTTTACCGGCGCATAAGAATGCCGGTGATCGGGGCACGGACCCAGGCGCGCAAGCGCCTGTCGATGTTTTTCAGTGCCATATCCCTTGTGGTGTTCAAATCCGTAGCCGGGATAGCGCTCGCCAAGCTCGGCCATCAAGCGATCTCGCCACACTTTGGCTACAACAGAGGCAGCTGCGATCGAGAGCACGCTTTGGTCTCCACGCGTAATGGGATCCTGAGGCAGCTCCAATTCAGGGATCCGAATGTGGTCGACGAGCAAATGAGAGGGTTGGGGATCGAGGGCTTCGACCGCTCGCTGCATGGCGGTTTGGGTGGCGGGCAGCAGGCCCAATTTATCGACTTCTCTGGGGGAGGCCTCACCGACCCCTATCGCAATCGCAATTTCCCGAATTTCCTGTAAGCGGCGTTGACGGGAGGCAGGAGAGAGTTGTTTTGAGTCTCGCACTTCGGATAAGGCGCGCGCCAGATCGAAGCGATCGAGTGGTAGGACGACCGCAGCCGCTACCACCGGCCCAGCCAGCGCACCCCGACCGGCCTCATCGATGCCGGCAACAAAGCGGTGGCCGGCCGAAACGAGCTTCAACTCGCGATCAAGATCAGGCTGCACTCTCACGATTTAAGGTGAACCGTTCGGTCGGTACAGCCCCCGGCGCCAATTGCGCCGGATGCGAAACAGATCGGTGAGCATCAGCCAAGAGTCTTGAACGATACGCACGCGGCTGCCGGGAAAGTAATACCAGTTGATGGGCACTTCTTTGACACGATAGCCCAATCGCAGCGCGACATAGAGCAACTCGACATCAAACGTCCATCCGTCGATGCGCTGCATCGGGAAAAGCGCCTCGGCTGCTTCAGCCGTGAAACATTTAAATCCGCATTGCGTGTCCTGAAAACCAGGAACTGCCATTGTACGGACCAACAGGTTAAAGGTTCGTCCGATCCAATGCCGATAGGCAGGCTCGTTATATCGGACCGCCCCGGGAACCTCGCGGGAGGCGATTGCAATATCGTAATCGTCTAATTTTGGGGGAAGGAAGCGGATCACCTCTTCGATGGGCATCGAGAGGTCGGCGTCGCAAATAAAGCGGAAATCTCCACTTGCCTCCATCATCCCGCGTCGTACCGCAAGCCCCTTGCCGCGCTTCGGTTCTCTCAACAAACGGACCTCGGGGGCGAAGTCTTCCGCGACAGCCGCGGTCCGATCCTGGCTTCCATTCTCAACAACCAATACTTCCGATTCATACGGCTGTTCGCTGAGGAAGGCCTGAATCTGGGTGAGGGTACGTGGAAGGCGCTGTTCTTCGTTGTACGCGGGGATGATCAGAGAGAGGAACGGCAAGGTCAGCTAGAAAATAATGTCTCCTAACACGATGAAGGCGATGCTGAGGATCAGAATCAGCAGGAAGACACCCAGCACGGCAAGAACAATCCACTGCCGGCGTGTGAAGCCGCCTAGGCGCTTTGCGGATTTGAGATCCTGTCGTTGCTCGCGGGGGCGCAGGGCCTCCGATTCAAAGATTTCCTGACCCTCTTCATCAAACTGGGGCTCTTCTTCAGGCTCGGGCAGCTTCGGATTGAGAACAGAATCCACCAACATGTGGATATCATCCTGATCCATGATCGCTTCCCCTTGAAGCATGTTGGAAGCGAAATGATCGAATGCATCCGCAAGCACGATACGTGCCTGTGGGCTGGCTGAATCCACGTGCGTTTGAGGGTTGGTGAAAAGCAGCACTGCTTCTAACTCCGGAAGCGGAAAACCCTGACTCTCAAAATAACGGCGCAATCCTCGGGCGAAAGCCAATGCGCGGAACTGTTGATTCGGTTTTTTCGGTTTGAACTCTCGATTGCGGCTGTTGTAGGTCATCCACTGATCGTCCTGCGCGCGGAAGGTTCCGCGGACAGTACTCGGATAAAGCAATCGAACGCCTTGTGGACTGAAAAGCATCATGGGGGCGAGCACATCTGTGCCCACAAGCGGCGCATTGAGCAACAGCATGTGATCGTCGTCCAAGACGCTTTGAAGCTTGCGGGTGATGGTTTCCTGGGCCTTCATCTCGCCGTACCAGCCGAATCCGAATTGAATGGTGCCCCTGACCCGGTTTTCCAGGCTGATCAGGCCCTCTTCATCCCGATACTCAGAAAGCTCAATTATTTCCATTTCGGGAGAGATTATACGGTCGATACAGGGAGGCGACTAGTCACCCCTGCTTCCCACCGTAGGCAGGCAAGGGTCATTTGACTGGATTCTTGAGCAGTCGTACACTTCCCATCGCTATGGTTGAAAACCCCCATCGTCTGATTGTAAAAGCCGGTCCAAGCCCCGGGTCAGCGTTTGATCTGTCCAAAGAGGTCACGCTCATAGGCAGGGACGTCACCAATGACATATCGTTGGGAGACCCGGAAGTTTCTCGCCAGCACGCCCGCCTCACCCGTACACCGGGTGGCTATGTATTGGAAGATCTGGGCTCGACCAACGGGAGCTTTGTCAATGGCGAGCGGCTGGTAGCGCCCCGTGTTCTGGCTACCGGAGATCTGCTGGGGATGGGTGAAAACGTTACTTTGAGCTTTGAGGGCACTTCGCCTGAAGCGGCGGAAACGGTGATGGGCGAGGCGGTACAACATGGGGCTGCCCCGACACCAGAAGCCATGCAAGAAGCAATATCTCAGCCGACGCCGGTCCCCGTGGCCGAAGCAGAACCAAGCGGCGAGCGCAGTACAACTCGTTGGCTGCTGGCTGGAGCCGGCTGCCTCGTATTGCTGGTCTTCTGTGCCGGCACCCTCTTTCTCATGGACGCTTTCGCGCCGGACATTCTGTATGCTCCGCTGCGCGTGCTCGGCATCGTTCCGTAGACCCCAGCCGCTGGTCTACAGCCAACCTCCGCGCGGTACCCGCGCTATGCGCGGGTAGAATCCATTCCGCGATGCGATTCGGCTTCCTTCTGACAACCTTTGCGTTGCTCGCCGCCTGTACGGAAGCCAATTCGCCAACCCTTGCGCCGACTGCGACCGATCCGTTCGCCGCAGCACGCGAAGAGCTGGTTGAGACCGGGGTCATTGGCTATGGCATCGAAGATCCGGCAGTAATCCAGGCCATGCGCGCGGTGCCGCGCCACAGATTCGTGCCGCCGGAATACCGGGATCAGGCCTACGAGAACCATCCCCTCCCCATTGGATATGGACAGACTATTTCGCAGCCTTACATCGT
>CAYZXF010000396.1:0-44964 GCA_964482355.1 uncultured Anaerolineaceae bacterium
TTCCGATGCATCTGTCCGTAGCGAGCAAATTGAGCCTGCTCTAGTCCCGGAATCATTCGCAGCACACGGCGTTGTTCACCGTATTTCAAATTGGTTTGGAACCCAACCAGGTTGTACAGGTCGCCCGCAAGATCGTCCTGACGCAGCTGTACAACCGCGTGCGGGCGCCTTCCGGTCCGTGGGTCATCGAGGCCAACCGGGCGCAGGGGTCCGAACGCGAGAGACTTCTCGCCGCGCTCGGCAAGTATTTCAAGGGGGAGGCATGACTCAAAGTATCGGTGCATACCAGCCCGCACACCGTCCGAAATCGCGCTTTCAAAGGACCGAAGCGGGATTCGCTCGGCGGAGATCAAGGCTTGAACAAATGCGCGGTATTCGTCCTCGGTCATCGGGCAATTGATGTAGTCGCCTTCTTCTCTGACGCCACGGCCATAGCGTGAAGCTCGATAGGCTATCGAACGATCAATGCTTTCCGCCTCGACGATCGGAGAAATTGCGTCAAAGAAATAAAGATGCTGCTCCCCGCTAAGTTTGGCCAATTCGTCCGACATCGCTGGTGAGGTCAGTGGGCCGGTCGCGATAATAGCGACGCCGCCAGGAATGGAGCGCACCTCCTCGCGTACGATGTCTATCAGCGGGTGCTTGTCAAGCCTTTCCGTGACCAGGTCCGAGAAAGCGGACCGATCGACGGCCAGTGCGCCGCCCGCAGGAACCTCTGTCCGCCGTGCACACTCGATCAACAGGGAACCCAGGTGTTCTAATTCTGAGAGCAGCACACCTGTGGCTCGATCCGGCAGCTGAGATCCCAGCGAGTTCGAGCACACAAGCTCCGCCAACTGCTGCGTCGTATGGGCTCCTGTGGTGCGATCTGGCCGCATCTCGAACAGCTCGACTCGGATCCCACGCTCTGCAAGTTGCCATGCAGCTTCGGACCCCGCCAGTCCTCCACCCACTACGGTTACCTCTGACATGGCCGCATTTTATCATCGGGCAAAATGGCACGCATCTTGCACATCGCTGTATACTGGCCCGCTTGAGGCTTAAGAAAAAAATGCTTCAGATACACGATCAATCGCTCCGACACGTAGCAACCGCCCACCTGGCGCAGACCATGAGCCTGCTAGCGCTCTCCAATCAGGAGCTGCAGGACAAGGTACTTGAGGAACTGGCGGAGAATCCGGCGCTCGAAATGCTGGAGGATCTCGTCTGTCCTACGTGCAGGAAACGACTTCCAGCCCATGGCCCATGCCCCAGATGCAGCAAACCACGCACCGACGAAGATTCAGTGGTTTTTATTTCGCCTCGACACAGCGGTGATTCACCTCGCTACGAGGAAGATGAGGAACAACTCGAGCCTGCCGCACCCGAGAGCCTGGCAGTGCATGTGCTCGAGCAAATCGCGGCTGATCTTGACGCAGAAGATCGACCGATCGCAGCCTACATTCTTTCGAGCTTAGACGACGATGGCTTTTTGCCTAACGCGCCGGTTTTAGTCGCCCGTGAGTTTCGCGCCCCAATGGAGCAGGTTCATGGGGTTATCGAGCTGATCGCACACATAGATCCGCCTGGGCTCGGCACCTCCGGCCCACGAGAAGCACTTCTTGCACAGCTTGATTTGCTGCGCGAAGATGACCCACAAGTGATTCTTTCTCGCCAGATCCTGCAATCCGAGTTTGCACCCCTGGCCAGGCATGATTACGAATCGATCGCCGGCGATTTGGATGTGACGGTAGCTTCGGTACGCAAAGCAGCCATCTTTATTCAGGAGAAGCTGAACCCATATCCCGCTCGCGCATTCTGGGGTTCCGGACGTACGCCAGCCGCCGTGGATCCCAACGTGTATCACTCCCCAGACATTCAGATCACGCGACGGATGGAAGGGCCGCTCGTGGTCGAGATTTTCTCGTCCATGCCTGGTTGGCTTCGGGTCAACCCTCATTTTAGAAAAGCGCTTGCAGACGCCGACGAAAATCACTCTGAAGAGTGGAAGAAGCATTTAGAGCGGGCCGCGCTATTTGTCAAATGCTTGCAACAGCGCAACAATACGATGCGGAGGCTGATGGAAGATCTGGTGGGCAATCAGCGCGATTTCATCTTGGACGGCGACCGTTACTTGCACCCGATGACGAGAGCTAAATTAGCGGAGCGACTCGGGGTGCACGAATCCACCGTCTCTCGCGCAGTTGCCAATAAGGGCGTCGCGCTGCCGGATGGGCGCATCATCCCCCTGGCCCGCTTCTTTGATCGGAGCCTGTCGGTTCGAGACCGCATAAAGGAAATTGTAAAAACTGAGAAGAAACCGCTCACCGATGATCAAATCGCGGCTGCCCTTCGTCACCAAGGAGTTAAGATCGCGCGACGAACGGTAGCGAAATACCGGACGATCGAGGGAATCCTCCCAGCCCGGCTGCGAAAACTGCAGGAGGCTACAGCTTAGCGAAGGATCCATTTGACAACTAACCCAATTACGAGACTGCTCAGACCCCAACCCCATAAGGAATTGTTCGCCGCACTCGCTGATTCTCTCAGCGAGTCAGTCCTGGTTATTGATGGCGAGGCTCGAATGATTCTCGCCGCCAATCACGCATTCTTGCTGCTGAGCGGCTTTACCCACAACGAACTGGAATCCATTTCCCCCTCCGACTTTTTCTATGGCGACGAGGGCGTGGTTGCCCTGGCTCGTGCAAAAGCATCCAGCGACGGCACTATCGAATCTGTCCCCGCAGTCACACGCGATGGCGAGCAATTGCTGGTAGATCTGCGCGCCTACCCGGTCGGCAGTCCTGCGCAGGCCATCTTGCTGCGGGTTGGAGCGACATCAAATCGACTCCGCGAAGAGCAGCGTTCGCTCTCTGAACAAGAGCAGCTTGCTACACTAATTGAGATCACCGAAGTGCTGCTCGATTCGACGCCTGGCGCACTGGACGACATCATTCAACTTTCTGGGAAACTGCTTTCAGCAGCGGCAGTTGGCGTCTATCGGGTCTCGTCTATTGGCCCGGACTACGAGCTTGAAGGCCACCTGCCGGACGGTTTCCCAACTTCTCTGCCCTCGACCGACCTTGACCCTCTCGACCGTCCAAGCCAGTGGTCGATTGGCTCGCGGCCAGATCATCCGCTCCAGCGGGCGGCTCGCTCGCTTGGCCTGAAAGCGCTGCGGACCTCTCCACTGGGGACGGCAAGCGCCTGGGTAGGATTGCTGGTTGTCGGTTGGCGCGAGCTTCAAGACGTCCCGGCGGACGCCATTGGCCTGATGGAGATCCTGGCCAATCTCATCCATGCTCGAATCCTCATGAACATGCAGCGCCAGGTCGTATCCGAGTTGGATGAAACTCTCGATCAAGCCAAAAGGGAGCAAGAGCTGCAGTTCCAGGCTGTGAATGACGCCGTACTCACCCTGGATTCGAAGTTGAGAGTGCTTCGGGCAAACCAGGCCGCCTCCCGAATGTTGGGCTACCGAGATGACCAGCTGATCGGAATGGAGATTCAGGAAGTGCTCGTGGGGCCTTCTGATCTCATGACCACGCTGTTAGATGTCGTGGGTCATCAGCGACCAGCGGACCGCGCACATGTCACGCTGCACCGGCGGGACGGTACACCCTTCCCCGTGAATGTAAGAGCCGTACCTCAGGAGGACACCGCGCCCACGCGCGTGGTGCTTGTGCTAAGTGATCAATCCGAACAAAAAGCTATTGAAGATCAAACCGAGACTTTGGCTCAACGAGCCTTACTTGGGGAAGTTGCCGCAATCTTTGCTCACGAGGTCCGCAATCCGATCAATAACATCAGCACCGGACTGCAGCTGGTCGCCTCGCGGCTGGGGCGCGACCATCCACAGTACGCCTCGCTGGAACGGGTGCGCAGTGAGTGCAATCGGTTAGATCAATTGATGGAAGACGTGTTGTTCTTCGCTCGGCCGTTGGAGCTCAAGTTCGCAGCGCTCAATCTCGCCGAATTTCTGGATCGAATCCTTTCACGATGGGAGCCCCGCTTTGTCCAGGCCAGGGTCCGCAGCCAAACAAATTATTCGCCGCAATTGCCACCGGTTTTAGCTGACGAGCGGACGCTGGAGCAGGTCGTTGTTAACCTGATCACAAACGCAATCCAGGCTATGCCTGATGGTGGCACTTTTTCAATCAACATTTCTCTGAAGGATCCCAAGCGCGTGGAAATAAAATTCGCAGACACCGGCCCCGGCATTCAGAAGGAACAGCTGGAGCGCGTTTTTGATCCCTTTTTCACAACGAAGAAGTCGGGTACCGGCCTTGGGTTGGCGATCAGTCGACGCATATTGAATGCCCACCAAGGGAACATTACGGTCGAAAGTTTCCCCGACGCAGGTACGATATTCACCCTGCAGCTCCCCATCGCGGAACCCTCATGAGTTCGACAGTACTTATTGTTGACGACGAAGACGCAGCACGAAGCTTTGTCAACGGCGCGCTGAGCGACGCCGGATACGAAGCGATCGAGGCTGGCGACCTGGCTCAAGCGCAGCAGGCGATTGAGACTGGCGCGGCAGATATCGTCCTCTTAGATGTCGTCCTGCCGGACGGATCGGGGCTTTCGCTCCTGGAGCTTATTGAGCGTGAAAATCCTAGCCCTCCCGTGATTCTCATAACGGCGTTCGGGGAAGTCGACATCGCAGTTCAGGCCATGAAGCAAGGCGCGCTGGACTTCCTGCAAAAACCGCTCGATTTAGAACAGCTAATTGGCGCTGTCGAGCGAGCAAGTGAGGTGGTTTCCCTTCGGCGCGAACTGGCTCTGCTGCGCAAGTCATCTCAGGATCAATATGAATGGATTGAGGGAGATACGCCGGAGATGGCGCGCATTGCGGACGAGGCGGAACGAGCCGCGGGTGCCTCTGTCTCGGTGCTGATCACTGGAGAGACCGGCACCGGCAAAGAGATCATGGCTAACGTGATCCGGATGGCCGGCCCACGCGCCGATAAGCCGTTTGTTGCGATCAACTGTGCTGCGCTGCCGGACACCATGATCGAGTCGGAGCTCTTCGGCCACGAGGCCGGAGCCTTCACGGGCGCTACGAAGCGAAAGCCCGGGCTGCTGGAAGTTGCCGATGGCGGGATTTTATTCTTGGACGAGATCTCGTCCACCAAGACCGATATGCAAGCCAAGCTGCTGCGGGTGCTGGATGAGCGGAAATTCCGCCGGGTAGGCGGCGTAAATGAAATCATCGTCGACGTGCAGATCATCGCAGCCTCCAATCGTGATTTGCAAGCAATGATGGAGGAGCACAGCTTTCGAGAGGATCTGTATTACCGATTGAAGGTAGTTGACTTGCACCTTCCGCCCCTTCGCGAGCGCAAAGGGGATATTCCTGCTCTGGTTGGGTCGTTTATCCGACAGGAGAGTTTGCGCACCGGGAATCCGGTGACCGGGATCACCCCTCGAGCCATCGAAGCACTCAAGGCTCACGATTGGCCGGGCAATATGCGGGAACTGCGCCACGTCATCGAACGCGCCATGCTGTTTTGCGATGACGAGCAGATCGACCTTGGCCACCTCTCCCCTGAATTCCAAGACCTAGCTTCCTCATAAGCCGAATCCGCCTGCGTATGATCGTGCTTGTTGTGGCACGATCATTGCATCTATGACCTTCAGATCCCAATTCTGGAGGCAGACATGATTCCTCTTTCGACAATTGATATGCAAATGATCATCGCGACCACGGCTTTTATCCTGGGCTGCATGTGCGTGCTGCTGGGGATATTTGTGCTGGTGAGCCGAGGCTACTCCAAGGAGATTCGCGCCTTAGCCACACACTCGGCACGCCTTGGCCGTAAGGGAATGGCCGAAGAAGTCACCGGCCTGGTCAACAGCGCTTCCGAGCTTGTCGGCGCGCTGAACTCGCTGGTGAAAACTGCCAGCGGGGCAGGTTTGTTCCTGATTTTGATGGGCGTAGGGATGATCGCGGCCTCCTACTGGGTCGTCGATCAAGTCCAAGTACTCTAGGCCCGGGTCCGCATGCACACGGACCAAGAAGTTCTGACGGCGCTCCGCGCGCATCTCAGCCCGGAGCAGCTGGCTGCAGTTCTTGAGCGGCTGCTCCGCGTTCCGGAGGCCTGGGCGGCGCTGCATATTCCCGCCTTCCTGGAAGAATTTAGCGCTTCGAATCCATCGGCCAAGCTGACGCCTTCCCATCTCGCGTCTTTAGCCCTTGGCGGAAGCCTACATTCGGAATTGCAAGGCGATCTTGCCGATGCACATGTGGAGCGTGGGCGTCAGGTTTGGGAAGAAGCAGCGGTTGGAGTTGTTGTCCAGCGCGATCTGTTCGACGCCGCGCTTCTTGGCATCGAGTTCTGTCGCCGCTTCGAGGCCAGCCAGAAGGGATTGCTTGAGCTGGTGGCCGAGTCCCCCTCCACGTGGCGTTCGCCGATCGCGATTGCATGGAGGAGTCTCTCGGAACCAGAGGCGCTGCTGCGCGACTTGTTCGATTGGAAGCAAACTCACGTAGCAATCCATATTGCCCTGGCAAATTATCCAGCCGCCAAAGCGGCTGAAACCCTCACCCGAAACGCCAATGGCTCGACCGTTCAAATGCTGCAACAAATTACTCGCGGGGGGGAATTGGGCCTGGCCAGTTCGCTCACAGTCCCAGCCAGCGCCGCTACTGACAGGCTGTCGCAGCTGATGATCGAGGCGGTCACCCGCCAGGTCAACGGTGAGCACCAGGCTGCACGCGGATCTCTTCAACTAGCCTGGGAAACTGCCGCTGCCAACTCCGCACGGATAGCCGATTTCACCGCCGATCAAGCAAGGATTACCGGCGATCCTGTGACGGAGCTCGAGGCAAATCGAAAAGCGCTTGAGATCCTCCCGACTCCGGTTCGTCGGGCTCGAACTGCCATGAGCCTGCTCAGCCTGGACCGACCTGGTGAAGCGCTCGCGCTGGTATCTGGATCCGATCCCTCTTCCGAAGAACAGATCGCGGAAGGTCTGGCTCAATCGCAAACCAGCGATTCCCGTGAACTGCTAAACGGTGCGTTGGCATCCATTAATCAGCCGATCGATGAGGATTGGTTCTCTTTACTCACCGATGGTTTGGCAAAATCCGACGATTGGGCGGGCGCAGTCGAAGCAGCCCGGATCCACGTCACGTATCGTCCGTCCAGCATCGTTGCGCACGAGAAGCTCGCAAGGGTTCTGCTTGAGGCCGGCGACGCCGAGGCCGCAGACGAACATGCCTCCATCGGTTTGGCTCTTGATCCCAGCTCTCAGGCTGCGCACAAGCTCCAGACAGAGATTCAGCAATCGAGCTCGAGCAAATCCGTATTGGAAGGAACAATGCGTGAATCCAATGGTAATCGCGCGGCGGCCATCAGCAAGTACAGGGAAGCGATTCGGAAATCCCCCCGCGATATCCAGGCCTACCAGGCGCTTGCAGCGGCCCAGTTAGAAGGCGGAGAAACGGCCGAAGCCGCACAGACTCTGACCGAAGCCGTACAGGCAAATCCGAAGGACTCGACTATTCGAAGGACGCTGTCCGGTCTTCTGCGCACGCAAGATAAGTCCAGCGAGGCACTCGAGGTTGCGGCCGCGGCATGGGAGCTAAATCAAGAGAATGTCCCGGCCGGATTGGAATATGCCGATCTGCTTGGCGAACTCGGTCACGTAGGTCGTGCGCTCGAGATCTTGCGCAAGGCCGCCTTAAGGCAGCCCCTGAGCTGGGAAGTTGGATTAGCTCTGGCAAAGGCATATGAACGACGTGGAGATCTCAGTCAAGCCGCGCGTGCCGTTCGCCCCCTTCCCTCCTCGGCGCCTCCAGAAGCCAGTTTCCATTCGGCCCGCATTCAGCTCAAATCGGGCGCAGAAGGTGCTCAACTGAGACTAGCGACTCAGAGCCTGGAGACTGCGGAACAAGCAGGCTGGACAGAACCCTCTCTGGACTATTGGTTCGGGCAGGCATTTGAGCGCGCCGAGCGTTATGAAGAAGCGCTTGTTCGCTACGATCGGGCGCAGAAATCACTGTCGACCGGCGACTACGAAATGCGCCTGGAAGCCACCCTTGGATCGGCTCGCGCTGCCCTTGGGCTGGATCAGATCTCGAGGGCGCTCGCCGTCCTCGACGCAGCACAGGATGAGTTTCCGAGATCGGCACGGATCTTAGCTGCGCAGTCAGATGTGTTCATGATTGCTAAATTGCCGGAAAAGGCTCTGGAAGTTGCTGAACGAGCGATTGAGCTCGATCCGGATGAGACGCGTGCGTGGCATGCGTTGGGTGACTCGCTGGCACATACAGGGGACTTCCGCGGTGCGGTAAAGGCCATCGAAAGGTTGAGTGCGCTCGATCCGGAGGCCTCAGAAGGCTGGCTCACGCTAGCCAGGCTGGCTTCAGAAGCAAATGACGAACGGGTAGCTCGCAGATCGGTTGCCGAAGCTCTATGGCGCGGCCGACGAAATCCTAAGGTGTTGCAGGATGCTGCGGAATACCTGGAGCAGCAGGGCAATCTACCTTCTGCAATCCGGGTTATGAAGAGCGCCACCCGAATTCGGCCGGAAGATCCCCGATTGATCGCGGCTCAAGCGATGCTCCAGGAAGCCGAGGGGGACTATCAAGGTGCCTTCGATTCCTGGCAGTTGAATTCAGCGTTGGCTCCGGGAGAACCAGAACCGTTGCGACGCTCGGCCGCATGCGCACAAATGCTGGGCTTGGGCAGCCAATCCGTGAAATTGTTGGAGAAGGCCGTGGCCATCGAGCCGGGTAACCCCTGGCTGCGACGCGATTTGGCCAAATCTCAACTTGAGCAAGGCCAGGTTCGGCAAGGTCTGCTTTCGTATGCAGCCGCAGTCAAGTCAGCGCCGAATGATGTTTCGCTAATTTGTGAAGCCGCGGAAGCCGCCCTGCGCGCAGGCGACGCTCGATATGCGCTCGCACTGCTTGGAAAGACGGGACCAATATTGTCGGACAGCGGTCGCGCTCAATCGGCCAGGGGCGAGGCACTTCTATTGATGGACCAGCAGGAACAGGCTGTCGCTTCGCTGTCGGATGCTATTGACCAAGGCTACGAGACGACTCGCACTTTCTCGATGCTGGCAGTCGCCGCGCCGGATCGCAGCCACGCAGCGACCTATCTAGAGCAGGCTCGTGCGGTACCTGTCAAATCGCCTCACGATGCGGTGTGGCTTGCGAGAGCCGAACTGCGGCTGCTCAATGGATCCGAGGCGTTGGAAGCTTTGAACGGATGGGAAACCGATTCGTTTGCAGCGCAAGAGCGGGTTCGCCTGGCGCTCAGAATACGGGACATGCTTTGGCTATTTGGTATTTCAGATGCCGTGTCTTCGCTTCAAGAAGACGCGGTGGCCGGTGTCGCCAAGGAGGCCTTTGAGGAACTCCAAGCGCGCAATCTTGCCGATCCCTCCACAGTAGCCTGGCTCCGCATTGCTGAGGCGCCATCCGATCTGCTCGAGTTCGTAGACGAGGATCCCATGGGCTGGATCGGAGAGTCGCTCACCATAGCTCAGATCAAGGGCGGCCATTTAGAGGCCGCAAAACAAGCGCTCGATCAGGTCCGGCTCATCCGCGCGGAGGCCGAATGGGCTTCGATTCTGGATGGTCTGATCCACCAGGCGAGTGGTCGTGAGGAAGATGCTCGGGCGGCCTACCGGTCAGGGAGTTCATCTAGCCCAATTGCCACCTACCTGCTTGGGAGAGCATATAAACAGACCGGGAGCCTGAAACGTGCAGCCACCCATATTGGCGCAGCCGTCGTTGAGGCGCCTGATCAGCACTTGTGGCAGCACAAACTTGCCCTGGTCTATTCAGCTTTAGGCGATGAAGATTCGGCGCTGGCACACTTCCAGGAGGCGGCCGCTCAAGACTCGGACAATCCAGATTATTTGCTTTCTCTCGCGGGTGCGTATGCGACTTCGGGCCATCTCAACCAGGCTCTAGAGGGCTACACCGCGGCTCTATCATTCGGATCCGACTCAGTATCCGCATACTTCGAGGCGGGCCAGGTTGCGCTTAATCTCGGAGCCAGCGAGCAGGCCTTGGCCTGGTTTGAACGCGGCATCACACTTTCCCCAGCAGATATCGATTGCCTGGTTGGATCAGCAATGGCTTCGATCGCGCTTGACGACAAGCGTCAAGCCCAAGAGCGATTAGACGCCGCGGCCCAACAAGCTCCAGGCGACCCACGCGTACTACTTGGGGCGGGTCATGTGCTTGCCGGCTCTGGCGACTACCAGGCCGCAATTGTTTACTTCGAACAAGCCTTACAGGCAGGCGCCGATTCCAACCTTGTACGCAGAGCTGAGAGCAAGGTTCTGGTGCAGCAAGGAAACCACTCCAAGGCCGCGGAGGCCATGCAAGAGTCGCTGAATTCTGATCCTGAGGATCATCGCCTCTGGCACGAGCTGGCCGAAACCTTGGAGGCTGGTGCAGACCTCAATGGAGCCGACAATGCGATAAGCGAAGCAATTCGCATCTCTCCCGCTAACCCAGAATATCGATTGAGCCTGGGCCGAATCTCCCGTAAATCGGGCAACCTCGACCGGGCAATTGAAGAGTTGAGGCAGGCTGAAGCTGTGGATCCTGAAGACCCACGCATTCCGGTGGAAGCCGGTCTTGTCTATGAAGATCGCCGCGAGTACTCGCGCGCACTTGATTCCTATCTCAAAGCGGTAGACATCGACTCAAGTAGTTTGCAAGCGCACTACCGCGCAGGAATATTGCTGAGAACGCTGAAGACGTACCGCAAGGCAGGAGAAATGCTGAAGCGTGCCGCAGAACTTGCTCCGACTAACCAAGACGTGATGCATCAATTAGCGGCCGTTCGAGCACTGGAGTTGGTACATGGCTAAATCAATGGATCGTGAATCCGTAATCAGCACCCTTCACGCGGCGCAGGTTGTGGGCCGACTGGATTACTCACGCAGCCTGGCCATCGAGTGGCTTTCCGCATGGCCGGGTGATACCGAAGTGACTCTAAGGCTGGCGGCGGTCGAGCTCAAAGCCGGAACCGCGGAACCTGCGATCGATCGATTATCCCTGCTGATCGAGATTGACCCGGAGAGCCAGCCGGCCTACGAAATGTTGGCCGATGCATATAAACAGACCGGAGACAACCTGCGCGTACCAATTTTCATGGCTTGCGCGGAGGTTTTAGCCGGAGAGCGGCCAAACCCGGCAAGCTCGCCCTCTTGGGCAGTTGCTCTAGCGAAGGCCTATCAGGCATTAGAGGCCGGCGAATCTGCGGAAGCCATGCGGGCTGCAAATGAAGCTCTGGCTGCCGATCCCAGCTTTGCGCTGCCTGCAGTAGTAGCCGTTCGCGCCAGCCTTGCTACGGGTGCTGCGCGAGAAGCGGTTCGCTTGGCCGAGGCGGGGCACGATCGCTGGCCCCATTGTGTTGCATTCAAGCTTGTGCTTGCCGAGGCTCAGCTCGGCTCCGATCGGTCGGCAGCAGGGGTTGAAAGCATGCATCAGGTCGCAGCTGCTGACCCGCTGGGCGTCATCGCGGAGACGGTCCTGGGCATCCATCATCCATACCGAGCACTATGGCCCGTTCATATGCAGGCGCAAATCACTCGGCAAGTGCCGGATGAGGTTATTGCGGTGATGGGAGTCTCGGCGAAAACGGCCAAATCGAGCGATTTTGAGATACCAAAGCCCGAGCCAGGCGAAGCATTCCAGGGCCCGAGTTCAGGTGAACGATCAAGCACTAGCGAGCGATCAACTACCAACGATGCGCTGCTTTCAGTGCGTAATGAGTTTGATCGATTAGCCGTGCGCCTCAATGCGCACCGACCTGCGGTAGACCAGGAGGCGCGCCTTCCTGCTTACATCGTCCTTAGCAGCCACACTCGGCTCGTTCAGGAACTGGGTCCAAGCGGCTTTCAACGAGTCAATGAAGGAATCATGAACCTGGTTGAGGTTGTCCGGCGGAAGCGCGGATGGGGAGCCTACCGAATCTATGTTGACGATCCCCTTTCACTGGAGCCATTTGGTTTGATGCCTTGTGATCCAGGCAATGCTTGGCAGATCAAGATGCGGCTGGCAGATCTTGATCAAGCCCTGGCAGAGCGCGGGGAAATGATTGGAGCAGTGTTAATTGTCGGAGGCCACAACATCGTGCCTTTCCATTTGCTCCCCAACCCGACCGATGACGATGATGAATCGGTGCCATCCGATAATCCCTATGCAGCTACCGACGAGAATTACTTCGCTCCCGAGTGGCCTGTTGGGCGGCTACCAGTGGATTCGGATACCGATTTACTTATGAAGCTGCTGAGCAAGTCCACCGCAGCGCACCGCGAGCAGCTGCAATCGGCATCTCCACCCAGGAGATTCGGCGTCTGGGTTCGGGATCGCTTTGGCCGCTTTTTCCGTCCGCGCCCGAATGCCATTGGCTACAGCGCAAGCATATGGCGGAAGGCCTCCGTTGCAGTTTTTCAAGCTATTGGCGCCCCTCGGTCGCTCATTACCTCACCCCCGAGTGCGGCGGGCAACATGCCGTCGGTCGTGAGTCGACCAAGCCCGCTTTCGTACTTCAATCTCCACGGGCTGGAAAACTCACCGGAATGGTATGGCCAGCGGGATCCGCTGCGAGATCATGCCGAAGCAGTAGAGTTTCCGATCGCGCTGCGGCCAGAAGATGTCGTCAACAGCGGGCGTGCTCCGCAAATTGTTTTCACAGAGGCCTGCTATGGCGCTCACGTGATCGGCAAGACGGAGGAAACCGCGCTGAGCCTGAAGTTTCTCGCCAGCGGCAGCCAGGCGGTGATTGGATCCACCAAGATTTCATACGGATCGGTTACGCCGCCCTTGATTGCAGCCGATCTCTTGGGACGGTTATTTTGGGACCATCTGCGCCAAGGGGTGCCCATCGGTGAAGCCTTACGCATGGCGAAGCTCAAGCTCGCGGCCGAAATGCATGATCGACAAGGATTCCTGGATGGAGAAGACCAGAAGACTTTGATCTCATTCGTGCTATATGGCGATCCTCTTCTACCATCGCAATCCGTCGGACGTTCGAAACGCAGCAAGGAAGTGGTGCGAAGCACCAAGCGGCCGGCGACGATGAAAACTGCATGTGCTCTCGGTGGCCCCGATCTGCTGAAGGATGAGGCTTACTCGCCGACCATCGATCGGGTGCAATCCATTGTTGCACAA
This sequence comes from uncultured Anaerolineaceae bacterium, assembly GCA_964482355.1. Classification (GTDB taxonomy): domain Bacteria; phylum Chloroflexota; class Anaerolineae; order Anaerolineales; family E44-bin32; genus JADFRG01. The sequence continues at coordinate 13,133 of CAYZXF010000396.1, forward strand.
TACTTGCCGACTATGGCAGATGCGGAATGCAACATACGGGATCAACATCGGGGTTGCGACCACGATGACCACCGCTGCCCTAGTCAACAAATTGGCATGAATACGGTCGGAAGCAACGAAACCATGGTGGTGACGTTATCGAAACGTGTTAAGGATGGATCGGTGTTTCATCCACATTTCGCACGCATGACCTTGGACCAGGGCGGCAAAGTGATCAAACTCGCCGTCTCCAGATAACGAGAGTGGCACGGACCTTGCAAACGTAAAGTCATCATGACCGCACCAATCTCACGCTTAGGTTTTCATTACTTCCCAGACGATAGCCACTACTCGGAGAAGGACCTCGAAGAGTGGCTGCCAACCCTCCTGAGGTTATCGGCCAACTGGTTGGTTCTCCCCGCCGCTCCTGAACGCCTGATCCCCGAAGCATTTATCAAAGGCTTGAAAGAAGCCGGAATCCGGCCTGTGGTGTGGATCAAGGGGCACGCGGACGACATCACGGCTGAGCTTCTGTCACCCACCCTTGCCAGCTATGGTGAGTGGGGAGTGACCGAAGTCGTCGTTTTTGATCGTCCAAATATTCGAAGCAGCTGGTCGTCGAGCGAATGGGCGCGCTCTGGTTTGGTCGAGCGTTTTGTGGACCGAATGCTCCCAATTCTTCAGCTCGAACGGGCCTCGGGTATGCATCCCGTATTCCCTCCGCTCGAGCCGGGCGGAGACTATTGGGACACCGCTTTCTTAGAGACCGCGCTGCAGTCCATGCTTCGTCGAGGCCACAGAAGCCTGGTCGAAGACCTGCATCTGGCGATCTATGCACGCACATTCGGAAAACCGTTGGAGTGGGGCTATGGCGGCCCCAAGCAATGGGCCGCAAATCGACCCTATAACACGCCAGACGATTCGCAGGATCAAATTGGGTTTCGAACCTTCGACTGGTATGCAGCGACGGCCGAGAGCGTAGTAGGCAAAACATTGCCCATGATCGTGGTTGCAGGCGGCCCTCCAAGTACGCTAGAAGACGGTGACGGCGAGATCGCAAGCGTGCTGCGCGCGGTGCAGACCGGGCAATTACCGCAATCGGTACTGGGCTTCAATTTCTACCTTTTATCTGCTAGCCCCAACAGCCCAGACTCAAGCTCCGCCTGGTTTGATTCCCCTACCCAGCCCAGAGCGGTCGTAGGGGCTGCCAAGCGTCTGCTTGATATAGGCGGGCTTGCCAGCTCGACCCCGGCCAGCAAAACCCTGAGCCATTTCGTATTGCTTCCAGATGGCCCTATGTCTGAAGACACCTGGGCGATCGTTAAGACACTAGTCAAAGATGGGGTCATTGGATTCTCGGCCGAAGAGGCCCTTCAGGCCGACCGGGTGACGATATTGGGCGATGAGGCCGCCGTCCCTCCGTCGGTTGAGCGAAAGCTCGTCGAGGGCGGATGTACGGTGACTCGTGTAAAGGGGCCAAGTGAGATGTTCGTGGCGGCCTGGAAAGCAACCTATAGGGATGGAAAATGACAGAAAAAGAAGAAATCAAGACTACTTCGATGATCGAGCCTGAAGAGATCAATCCGGTTCGCACAAGTGATGTCGCTGAATCTGAGCCTGCTCCGATATTAGACCTGGAAGAGATCGGTCAGGCCCGCATCAAGGTGCTTGGGCTCGGCGGCGGAGGCTCGAATGCCGTCAACCGCATGGTTGAACTGGGACTGATTGGCGCGGAGTTCATTGCGGCCAATACCGATCATCAGGCCCTCGAGTCAAGCCTTGCGCCCGTTCGTATCCAATTGGGCCCTGACGTGACGCGCGGTCTAGGCGCAGGTGGAGACCCCAGGATTGGCGCCGCCGCCGCAATCGAAAGCAGCCGCGAACTTTCCGAGGCACTTGCGGATGCAGACATGATCTTTCTCACCGCTGGAATGGGCGGTGGGACCGGCACCGGAGCCACTCCGATCGCAGCGGAAATCGCTCGCGAGACTGGTGCGGTGGTGATCGCTACCGTGACCATGCCTTTTTCCTTTGAGATGAACAAGCGCGCCAAGAATGCGTCGGAGGGAGTGCGTCGACTTCAACCGCACACCCACACGCTGATCACAGTCCCCAATGACCGGCTGCTGCATGTTGTTCCCAGGGACGCCAGTTTGGAAGTTGCGTTTCGATTTGCAGATGACGTGCTTCGCCAGGGCATACAGGGCATAGTAGAACTCGTTACGAAGCCCGGTCTTATCAATGTGGATTTCGCACACGTGCGGGCAATCATGCACAAAGGCGGCGGAGCCCTCATGGCCATCGGGATCGGCGAAGGTGAGCGCAAATCTGAAATTGCTCTTGAACAAGCACTCCACCACCCATTACTTGAGATCAGCAGCATGGGCCAGGCCTCCGGCGCACTGATTCACTTCACCGGCGGTGAGGACCTGGGTCTGGTAGAAGTCGGAGCGGCAGTGGAGGATTTGCGCGAGACCATGCCTCCGGAAGCCGATGTTGTCCTGGGCGTTACGACCGAGCCCGCTATGCACGGCAGAGTGCAGGTGATCCTGATCGTGACCGGTATTGGTGGTCAGCCGGTACAAGAGATGCCGGCTGCCGAATCAATTCCTGTAGCTCCCAGTGTGATTGATATGGATGATCTCGACATTCCCGCCTTCATGCGTCGAAAATCACCCTATCCCAGCCTGCCTTCAGATCATGGAACGCAAGCGTGAAGAAAGAAGCGGTGGAGAAGGTCACCCACAAAGTTGTTCGCCAGTTCCCAGAGATGGAGGGCATAGAGCCCGCGGTCAAGTCAGAGCAAGGCGGCGACGACCGCTATCTGATGACCTACAAAGGAGCCTTCGATCTTCCAGATGGAAACACCATGAAACGGATTGTGCACGTCGTTGCTAGTGAGCAAGGCGACGTGATCCGCATGAGTACATCGAGGTGAAATGATGAATCAAATTCGATACCGACCTGTGATCCTGATCAACCTGCTGGTTCTCAAGGCGACCGTATTTGTCGCTGAGTGGGCGCTCGACCATCGGGAGTGGGTTTCCCACGGGCGGGCCTATGCACCCGTGGTGCTGGGTGGTTTTGTGGCCTACTTTGTCGGGGTTGTTATTGGACAGGCGATCATAAACGCACTCATTTGAGACGATCGCCCTGCAGCCCAATTGCTGAGCCTGAGCGCCCGGAGTACAATCCGGGCGCTCAGGCCATTTATGCTTAAGCACAGTTCCTAAACCCTATGTCCAGCCAACGTCGACCTCTGGTGGTCGTTCTGATCATCGCATCTTTCTTCGCGGCGGGCCTGCTTACAGTCTTGCTGGGCGGAGAATCGTCTCCCGAACCGGTTGAGACCCTCGAAGTTATTCCCAACGAGTCAGTTTTGATTATTGGCGTAGATGATCTGTCCGCTCCCGACCCGATGCTGGTGGCGGTCTGGCAGGCAACTTATAGCTACCCCAACCGCGATGTCATCCTGCTCGGACAATCGGTTGATAGCCTGGCATGCGGGAATCAGCCTAATACCCTGACAGATTTATTTTCCTGGGATTCTTCCAGTGGGGTCGCTCCTGAATTTCTAGCTGCATTTGAGGACATACCTTATGTAATCGCCGACGAAACTGCATTCGCGGCATTGATTGACGAGCTCGAAGGCCTAGATTTGAATGGTGCGCATCTACAAGGTAACCAGGTAGTCGCCGTCATGCGCACGCTCTACGGCAATCCTAGAGGCTCCCTGACCAGCCAGGAGCAATTCCTGATCGCTATTGGGGGAAAGGCAGCCACCGACGCCGCCAACGTAGATTTAAATCGGCTGTTGGAGCTGATTCCTGGACATGCGTTTACCTCCGTACCTCCACAAGACCTACTGACCACCTACTTACGGCTGCAACCACTCGAACCTGGATCGATTCTCGTGTGGGCGCCCGATCAGGCAGCCGAAACCTGCGACGACTGATAACAAACAGAAAGGAGACTGCCAAAGCTGACAGTCTCCTCTGGTGCGCTGGGTGGGAGTCGAACCCACACGCCTTGCGGCACATGGCCCTCAACCATGCCTGTCTACCAGTTCCAGCACCAGCGCTTATACATTCCGTCGGCTCCTTACTGCACTGAGGCGGAGGCGGAGGTGCTTGAGGGGCCCTCACGCCCGCTAGAGCCGGAGGCGATTCGCGGTATTATAGCGGACCTTATCGTCCAAGGCGTGATTTACGGCTTGATTTACAGTTCCCGAAAGATCTAAAGAACCCTACTCCAACCGGAGATGTCCTAGATGCATATCGTGCTTGATGCTATGGGTAGCGACGACCACCCGGGGCCGGAGCTGGCCGCCGCAACCGAGTCCCATAGCCTGTGGGGTGACCGGCTCACCCTAACCGGCCCGGCTGAGGAACTTGAATCCCGGATCGATGCGTCGCTGGCTGAGATTGTCGATGCCCCCCAGGTATTGGAGATGACTGACAAACCAGCTTTGGCTGCCAAGAATAAGCCGAACAGCTCGATGGCGGTGGGCATGCGCCTCTTGAAGCACGATGGCGCGGATGCTTTCGTGACGATGGGCAATACTGGCGGCGCCATGGCAACCGGCCTGTTCCAACTGGGCCGCATTCGAGGGGTCAAGAGACCCGCGTTGAGCCCGGTCTTTCCGGTTCGAGACGGATCTACTGTGGTGATCGACATCGGCGCCAATACTGATAGTCGGCCCGATCACCTGCTTCAGTTTGGGATCATGGGATCGATTTACGCCGAAGTTTTTCTGGAGCGCAAAAACCCTCGGGTAGCCTTGCTCTCGACGGGGGAGGAAGAGGGCAAAGGCAATATGTTGGTCGGCGATGCCGATCAGCTGCTTAGAGCTTCTGCACTAAATTACATCGGCAACGTGGAACCTCGAGAGCTCTACGCGGGCGAGGCAGATGTGGTGGTCACGGACGGGTTCACCGGAAATATTTTTTTGAAAACCAGCGAAGCGGTTGCCGCGACGATGATCGAGATGATCCGCACGGAGCTGAAGGCTTCGCCAGTCACCGCAGCGGGAGGCTATCTGGCTCAGCCTGCGTTCAAAAGGGTTGCGAAGCTGCTCGACCCCGGTGAGTACGGAGCCGTTCCGCTCCTTGGATTGAACGGGTTGGTATTTGTCGGGCACGGTCGATCGAACTCGCATGCAATTGTCAGCGCAATACGCGCCACGCGAAAAGCAGTATCTCGAGGTCTCTTAGATGCAATTCGTGAAGGGATCAAAACATCACTTGAAGGGTCAAACTGATGGCAAATAGACATAATTCCTCCCGTCGGGTAGTGATCACCGGGGTCGGCGCCATTACGCCTCTGGGTACCGGTGTCGAAAAACTCTGGGAAGGTTTGCTGGCTGGGCGCTCTGGAATTCGCAAGATCGAGCATTTTGACGCGAGTGATTTGGCCTGTCAGATCGCGGGCGAGATACCCGACTTCGTATCTACGGATCATATCCCCGCAAGAGAAGCACGTCGAATGTCCCGCGCATCCCAGATTGCTTTGGCCGCGATCCAAATGGCGGTTGAAGATGCAGGCCTGGAAGAACCCATTGCAGATAGCGAGCGCATCGGAGTAACGCTTGGGACCGCTGTAGGCGGACTTGAACGTTCGATTGAAGGCGCTCGGGCCTATCGTGAAGAAGGCCCCAACAAGGTCAATCCATTCACGATTCCAGCCTCGATCGCCAATATGTCTGCGTTCCATATCTCTGAGCGATACAAAGCATACGGGCCTAGCATGTGCCTGGTCACAGCTTGTGCGACCGGCACTCAGATCGTCGGCGAAGCAGCTCAGACGATTCGCGACGGACGAGCAGACATCGTGTTGACGGCCGGCACCGAAGCCATGATCGAAGGTTTTGCAGTCGCGGGGTTTGCAGCCATGAGGGCACTCCCCACTAGCTACAACGATGAACCAGAACGGGCTTCTCGCCCGTTCGATGCGAAGCGTGAAGGGTTTGTATTCTCAGAGGGAGCCGCAGGCTTAGTAATCGAAAGCCTGGAGAGCGCTCAGGAGCGAGACGCGCATATTTACGCCGAGATCGCAGGGCATGCCAGTTCAAGCGATGGGTATCACATGGCCAAGCCGGATCCATCGGGCACGGGCGCATTGAGGACCATGCGCTGGGCGCTGGAAGACGCACAAGTTTCTCCTGACGAGGTCGGCTACATCAATGCACACGGCACTTCCACCCCAGCCAACGATTCAGTAGAAACACTTGCTATCAAATCGCTCTTTGGCGAGGCTGCCTATGGGATCCCAATTTCGTCGACCAAGTCCATGATTGGCCATCCGATGGCCGCTTCAGGCGCGGTTGAAGCGATTGTGTGTGCGCTCACCATCGAACGTGACGCGATCCACCCCACCATCAATTATGAGAATCCGGATCCCGACTGCGATCTGGATTACGTTCCAAACGAGGCACGAGATGCAAACGTGAACATAACTCTTTCAAATTCGTTTGGCCTGGGCGGGCAAAACGCCTGCGTGGTCTTGAAAAGAATGTAATGCAGCAATATATCAATTCGGCGAAGGTCAAGCGAAACGCTCGGCTCGCCCGTATCCTGTCTTTCGGGGGGTTGGCTGTCATGGGCTTGGGGCTGCTGATCTCCTTCCGGCCCCCCTACCGCATCGATCTAGTTCTCGGTTTGTTTCTGGTAGGGATCCTGGCCTCTCAGATCGGCCTGCCGATGCGCAATCGCTGGGATCGCCGCCCGCGCATTGACGAAATCTTAGATGGCGCGTTGAAGGGGCTGGACCAGCGGTTCGCCATTTTTCACTACTCGCTCGGCGCCCGGCATGTATTGGTCTGTCCGGGCGGGGTGTTTGCCGTAATCCCCCGGGTAGAGAACGGCTTAATTAGCTACTCGGATGGTTCGTGGACTCGTACCACCAATAAGAGTGGGCTGCTCCGCCGCGCAGGGACAAGACCGATTCGTGGCATCGAGGGCGAGATTTCCTCAGAAGTCGATCGAGCCGGCTCTCATCTCAACCTGCCATTTCCCATGCGCCCATTTATCGTATTTCTCCACGCTGGCGCTGAGATGGACATTCGGGAAGGTCCGGAGCTGGCAACCCACCTCAAGAAATTTAAATCCTCCCTTCGCAAGCTCCCTAAGGCTCAAACCCTTTCGGAGCAACAGATCAAGCAGCTGGTCGCTGATGGCGGCTATTCATAACGCCAACGGCGCCGTAGCGCATGGCACAGGGGATTGTTAGGCAAAACGAGGCCCTTCGTATTCAAGGGCCTCGTTGGTGTTCTTAGAAGCTTAGCTAGCTGTTCAGGAACTCGTCCAGCGATGTCCGGCTGATTCGGAGAGCATCCCCAATCTTTTTCGCTTTGATGTCGCCCGAGTCAATGGCCGAGACTACGTCCTCTTCCGAAACCTTCAGATACTGTGCAGCTTCGCCAGGGGTCATCACATCTGGGACGCTGGCTGCAGCCGACGATGAACCACCTCCATCTGTACTCTTGGATCCTTCCCGCACGGCCTCACTGATCGCGCTACCAATTCCCATCCCCGCGCCGATTCCTGCAGTCAGCCCGGCGCCGCCCGAGGGATTCGAGGCCGCCTCTCGCATGGCGTCCGCTGCCTGAAGCTGCGTATAGGTCTGTATGTCGAGCATACCCATGTCCCGTAATTCCTCAGCTGATTTATCTGATGGTTTCAAGCTTTCGATGTAGAAAGCCTTCAAGGTCAGACCTAGCGCCCTGAAATCGTCCTGCCCTTTGGCACGAACCGCTGCGCCTATCTCTTCAATCAGGCCGATCAGCTCTGGAACAGAGGTGGCCTCGGTTGTCTCGCCAAGCAGGTCTTGCAGGTCTGAAAGCAGGATCCCGCGCAGCCGATCCTGAATGTCTTTGACGCTGTAGGCTCCCATGGCGCCTACCAGTTGGGTCACAAATTGCTGTGCATCTGCGACTTCCACACCGTATGTGCCGAAGCCCTGAAGCAGTGCAACCCCAAGACCCATCCCGGGATTACGAACCAATATTGGCTGCGGCGTACCCCACTTCTGATTTGCGAATTCGCGCATTGAGACAAAGTAGACCTCGGCCTTAAACGGCGTCTCGTCGCCAAACGCCTTCCCAATGAAGTCCACCAACAGAGGGATATTGGCGGTCGTGATCGTATGGCGGCCTGGTCCGAGAGTGTCAAGCGCCTTGCCGTCGCGGAAAAAGACCGCGTTCTGAGCTTCACGAACGATAAGCTGACTGCCTATCCTGAAATCGCCGGATCCGACTTCTGGGATGCGTCGAACGAACTCATTCTTCATTTCATTGGGGTGCTCTATGATGTCGAATATTCTGGCCATTTCAGCTCTCCTATTCGCTTACGACGACTTCTGATCTACGATCATACGCCCGGATAGCGCCGGTGGCGGCTTTCACCAGGCCTTCAATCGCCGCCGGCAGTTCATCCTGACTGCTCACTGCCGCTTCAAGCCCATCAACAGCCTCTGCCACCAGATTTACGGTTTCAAGAAGCTCTAGGTCGTACTGATACAAACTATCCAGCTCATCCTGGTTGACGCGGACCGCGTCGAAGAATCCTGCATACCCGCGCGAAGCGCCCCGGAGCCGATCGACGAAGGTGCGGAGCTTGATAGCCGCCACCTCAACGTCGTCGACATATTCCAGCATTTTGCCCGCAACCATTTGTGCCTGGATGGCAGAGACACGATCCCACTGTTCCTCGTATCGGTCGGCAACTGTATCTCGAAGCAGCTTATCCGCATCTCGTCGGCGGTCGCGATCGTAGTAGCCAACAAATCCTGCCACTGAATTCTGCAATTTTCCCAGCAGGTCCTTCTCTTCAGTTACCTTATCTATGGGATCTGTCATCCCGCGCTCCTTAATGTAGGTTTGAATGGATTATATCGTGCAGTTGCAAACCGCTCTTTGGGCTTCTCCTCCCAGATCCCGGAGTATAATCGCCGGCGATGTCGCTAGACGGTCAACGCCTCGATCCAGACCGCTACGCAGTAATCCCTCGAACGATTTCATTTATCGTGCGCCAAAGCGAGATCCTGCTTATCAAATTGCCGCAAGATCATCCCGGATGGGCAGGTCGATACAACGGAGTTGGCGGGCACGTCGAAATCGGGGAGGACCCTTTGTCGGCCGCCCGAAGAGAGGTGCTGGAAGAAACCGGACTGACGGTCTCCGGCCAGAACTTGGTCGGCGTCGTGACGGTAGATACAGGGCATAGCCCGGGGATCGGGCTTTTTGTATTCGTCGGAAAGTCTATCGAAGGCAACCTGGAAGCCAGCTCGGAAGGAACTCCGGCCTGGCTCCCTCTCGACGACCTTGGGGCATTTCAATTGGTTGAGGATTTGGATTTCCTCATTCCTCATGCGATGCAAGCCTACTCTGAAGGCACCATCTTCTCTGCGGCCTACACCTACAATTCCCAGGGTGCACTGAACATCGCACTAGCTGAATGACCAAGACCCCGCAAATTCCCGGTTTCACATGGTTTGGACTGGTGATCTTGATTGGCGGTCAGGCCTTGTTGGCCGCCGACAATTCATTTATCGCAACATGGCTGACCCCCATCATGTGGACCGGCCTGATCTTGTTTGTGGATGGAATCGTGTACCGCTTGCGAGGTCGCTCCTGGCTGATGACGCGGCGTCGCGAATTTCCACTCCTGGTGTTGGCCTCCGTAGCGGTTTGGCTGATCTTTGAAGCCTACAACCTGCATCTGAGGAACTGGCGATATGAGGGTTTGCCAGCGAACACGTTAGCGCGTGACATCGGGTACTTCTGGTCTTTTGCAACCATCATCCCCGGCGTCTTCGAGATCGTGGATCTCGTTCTGGCATTGATCGAGCGGGTCGGGAAGCAGGAAGAAGAGTCGCATTCGGGTGTTCGGACAGGACCCGCATGGGCCTGGTGGCTGGCGGGAGTGGCCATGGTCACCATCCCGCTCGCATTGCCCGCAAATATTGCAGCCTACCTGTTTGGGGCAGTTTGGATCGGATTCTTCCTGTTGCTGGATCCAATCAACGAAAAGCTTGGCCTGCCGTCCATTAGGCGGCAATGGAGCTTAGGCTCAAGGCGCTGGACTTGGGCATTGCTGCTTGGCGGTCTGATTTGCGGTTTCATCTGGGAGGCCTGGAATCAGCAGTCCGTGGCGGCAGGCGGGGCTTACTGGGTCTATCTGATCCCAGATGAATTGCGCCCCTTCGGATTGACCTATGGACAGATGCCGGTACTGGGATTGCTCGGCTTTCCTCCGTTTGCGCTCGAGCTATTTGCCTTCTACACGATCATGCGCGAATCGCTTGGGGGAGATCGCATCTTTGGCGCCCGCAGGGTTGAGGGATAATATCCAGCCTGGAGGACTTGAGAATAGGAGGAATTAGTGAGTGAGAAAGAGGTAGTGCTTTTCACGCAGCATGCTTGTCGCTTTTGCAAGATGGAGAAAGAGTGGCTTTCTCAACACGGTGTCGACTTCAAGGAACGGAACATCGCGGATGACCCAACTGCTCTAGCGGATCTTGAAGCAATCCCCGCTTTCACAACCCCGGTAGCGTTGATTGACGGAGATGTCGTTCACGGTTTTGATCGACACAAACTGTCGGAGCTGCTGGGTATCTAGGAAACTTACTCCCCAGGCCGTTCGTAGAAAATCAGTTGCGTTCTGCCATAGCTGCGCTGATCGAATTCGACCAGCGATTCAAGTTCCAGTGGCCGGTATTCCCTGGGATTGATTTGAGCGATCACCCAGGCGTCCAGGTTTATCAGTTCTACGTTTTCGTCCAGCTTAAGCAGCGCCTTGCTCCAGAGCTTGGAATACTGCGGCGGCGCGATATAGACGAGGTCGTAGGATCTGCCCGAATGGCGTTTGATCCACTCGAAGACATCCAATTGAACGATCTTAGCCTGATCCGTGAACTTGGTTAGTTCGAGGTTTTCTCGGATGGCTTTCAGCGCGGCCGGATGCTTTTCTACGAAGGTCGCTTGCGCGGCGCCCCGGCTGAGCGCTTCAATTCCTACGCTTCCCGTTCCTGCAAAGAGGTCTAGGAACTCGGTGTCGAGGACAGCAGCCCCGAGGATATTGAACAGGGCCTCCTTGACATGATCTCGTATCGGGCGGGTCACCTCGCCCGGAACCATCCGCAGGCGCCGGCCTTTGGCGCTGCCGGCGATCACGCGGAGCGGCATGTCAGTTCAGAAGCTCAGGGATCGCTTCTGGATGCTCAGCCACTCGCACACCCGCGCCCTCGAGTGCGGCAATCTTGTCTGACGCCAATCCCGAACCAGCCTCGATAATAGCGCCCGCGTGTCCCATTCGCTTGCCCGGGGGAGCTGATCGGCCTGCAATAAAGCTCACGACCGGCTTCGTCATACTGGATGAGATAAATTCGGCCGCCCGCTCTTCAGAAGCACCGCCGATCTCGCCGATCATGACGACTGCTTCGGTGTGGTGATCGTCCTCAAACATCTGCAATGCTTCGGTAAATCCGGTCCCATTAATCGGATCGCCTCCAATGCCCACGCAAGTTGACACTCCCATGCCGTGCTGCTGGAGCGCGTACAAGACCTCGTAGGTCAGCGTTCCAGAGCGAGAAACCACTCCCACGGAACCCTGATCGGCGATGTGGCCCGGGATGATTCCGACCTTGCTTTCGCCCGGGGTCAGCAGCCCAGGGCAATTAGGCCCTATCAACCGAACGCCTTCCTGATCCAGGTAGTTTCGAATTTTCATCATGTCTTGAATCGGTACACCTTCTGTAATGCACACGATTAGAGGCACTCCCGCATCTGCCGCTTCCAGCATTGCATCTCCCGCAAACTTTGCCGGAACAAACAGCACCGCGCAATTAGCGCCGGTCGCAGCCAGCGCGCGCTCCACGGTGTCGAACACGGGGACTTTGCCGTCAAGCACCCAGTCTCCACCTTTGCCGGGCGTCACTCCCGCCACAACCTGGGTTCCATAGTCCAGCATTTGGGAGGCGTGGAACAAGCCTTCTCGTCCGGTGATTCCCTGGACCAGTACTCGAGAGTCTTTATCGATGAGGATGCTCACTTGGCCACACCGACCTTCGAGGCCGCAATGACCATCTTTGCCGCTTCCACTAGCGAGGAAGCAGTGTCCATCTTGGCATCGGCCAGCATTTGGCGTCCCAATTCCTCGTTAGTGCCGACCAGCCGTGTCACTAGATACACCTCACGGGGCACCTTTTCGAGCGCCATCAGAATTCCACGCGCCACCTCATCGCAGCGAGTGATGCCTCCGAAGATGTTGAACATCATCGAGCTCACCTCCGGATCGGCCAGAATGATCTGAATGGCAGCCGCCACCTTCTCAGCGTCCGCACCGCCTCCAATATCCAGGAAGTTGGCCGGCTCGCCACCCAATCCCTTGATGACATCCATGGTGGCCATGGCAAGCCCGGCGCCGTTTACCATGCAGCCAATGTTTCCATCCAGTTTTACATAGGAAAGCCCGTTCCCTCGTGCTTCGCGTTCGGATGGATCCTCCTCATCCAAATCACGCAATTTCTCCAAGTCTGGGTGTCGGTAGAGCGCATTGTCGTCTAGCACAATTTTTCCGTCGAGGGCGAGCAGGTTGTCCTGCTTGGTGATTACCAGCGGGTTGATCTCGGCCAGGGTTGCGTCGGAGTCTAAATATGTGTTGAACAGTCCATGCGCCATCCTGGAAAATTCGGCCCAGTGCTGCCTTGGGAGCTCCATCGCCGCGGCGAGATTTCTGGCCTGGTAATCGCGTAATCCAATAAGCGGGTCAACCCACGCCCGGGCGATCTTGTCTGGATGCGTTCGTGCAACCTCCTCAATTTCGACGCCCCCTTCGGCCGAGGCAATCATCACCGGGCTGCCGGCCGCGCGATCGTTGGTCACTCCTAGGTATATCTCGGTCTCGATTTCCGCCGCCTCGTCTACCAGGACTATTCGTACCGGTAGGCCTTTGATTTCTAGTTTGAGGATGGCCTCAGCGTGTTTCTCGGCTTCCTTCGGCGATTTTGCCAGGCGAATGCCTCCTGCCTTTCCACGACCCCCAACCAGCACTTGCGATTTGACTACAACTGCCCCGCCAAATTCCTCAGCAATCATGCGAGCCTGAGTAGGCGTTTCCGCTACCTCGCCTCGCGGGATCGGTACACCGTGCTGCGCAAAGAGCTGCTTAGATTGATACTCGTGAAGTTTCATTCGCCTCCCGTTAGTTGGAACTGCATTACCCGATCATTCGCACCATCAGCGACCCAAATCATGCCTTCATCCGTAAATGCTAGCCCGATGGGCAAACCAAATTGAGAATCCCCCCCACCAAAACTACCCCAACCCATGCTGAATTCGCCTTCCGAGTCAAAACACAAGATTCGGTACCCTTCAGGATCGGAGACGCAGACGTCCCCGTTGTCTCTTACCTGCAGATACGGTTTGTTCTCAAGCGATTGACCCAGCCAACCATCCACCGGCCATTCCTCCACTGCCACGAAGTTTCCCTCGCTAAGTTCCTCAAATACCTGAATGCGCTGGTTCCAAGTGTCGGCCACGTAAACCCGACCATCCATGTCGACATCAATCCCGACCGGCTCATCAAGCCCGCCCAGCTCGAGGCCGAAACCGCCAAACTGGCCAATCGGATTGCCCTCCGCATCAAAGATTACAACCCGCTTGTTCCCGGTGTCCGTCACAAATACGCGACCACTGAAGTCGACCGCGATCGAACGCGGGCCCCAGAATGCCGTGGGTTCTCCGGTTTGACCAAAGGAGCCGAAGCTGCTGAGGTGCTCTCCGTCTTCGGTGAAGCGCTGAACTCGATGGTTCCAGGTGTCGGCAACATATACCGAACCGTCCGGGCCAACCGCAACGTCCCATGGCTCGTTGAAGGTGCCCGCCGGCGCTTCGCCGCCCTCAGGCGCGGCTGCGAAGGTCCCCCACTCGCCAATCAACTGCCCGTCCGCGCTGAATCGCTGCACGCGATGGTTCATGGCATCCGCTACGTAGAGCTCTCCGCTAGGAGCGATTGCAACTCCCCTGGGTCCCGCCAGTTGACCGGGAGCTTCCCCCGGCCCCCCGATTTGGAGCCCAGCCGACAGGGAAGTCATTTGGTCTGCATAGGGGTCAACATAAGGTTCAATTTCCAGCGCGGCTGGGGTCACCCCATAATCCCAAATCAGAGAGCCGATATCCTTACGAATGTAAAGCCGCATTCGGTCGGATGGGTTCCAATTCTCCAGGGAATAGTCCCTCCCAGTCACCTCTCCATAGGCATCGTAGTCTCTGTTCAACCAAATGTCCCAAAGCGCGCCCCGCATCTCGGGCGACGTGAGGGCGCTGCCTAATCGCGCCAGGTCTAGATTAAAGTAGTCCTGCATAGGCCACCACATCCTGATGTACTCGAAGCTGTCATAGCGGTCTTCCATCAGAGGATCGACTTTGGCCCAATTATTGTCTCCCGCGATAACAACCGGGTAATTCAGGAGATCTCGGCTGGGAGAGGGCCCGTAGTACAGCGCTTGATCAAAGTTGCGCAAATACCAATTAATTGGCCAGGACACATCATCGTCAAATGCGACCTTTATCGACAAGCCGTCCGTCGTACGCCTGGATAAATCTTCAACTTGATCCAGGACATTCTTTACTCCGGTTGCAGAGTGTGCGTAGACCATGAACTCCGTTGCATTGTCAAAATTGATATAGGAGGCCCGAAAAGCGGTTCTCAACGTCAAGAACCCCAGGATGGCAATCACGATGACCCCCGCCATCTGCCGCACGTTCACTGTTGACCAATTGCGCCGCATAGTAATGATCGCCACTAGCGATCCTACGGCGACTGCCGCGGCAGCTAAAAAGCCGTTGGTCACCTTGAGTTCATTGAGTGTGCTGCCCTGGAATGGCGCCTCTGGGCCCAGCAGATAGCCTAAGGCGCGGCTGGTGGAGATCGTCAGGACCAGGATTAAAAGCGCCAACACCCATCCCCTACTGTTTTTCATCCGGGTCCAATTGACAGAATCGAAGAATCGTCCGAAGGCCCACCCCGCCAGAAGTATCAGCGGCAGAGTGATGTGAACGGTGAGCCATGGCATTCGCTCTCCTGCAAATGAATACCCAAAGAAGGAAGTGATGGCCCAATATCCGAGCAGCGGAATAACAGGAAACTTTCTAGGTTCCTGATCTTGATCGTCCGGCTTGGCGGCGCGCTTGCGAGGCATCCGAAAGTTCCGGACGCCGAACGCGAGCGCCAACAGAGCTCCCACCACCGGTAGGAATTCATAGAAAGGAAGCTGAATGAGCGCGTAGTAGTAAGTGGGCTGGCTCCCGCGCTCGACTCCGTGTTGAACCAGCCAGTAGCCCAGCGATCCAACCAGACCGGTCGCCACGCCGTTGGGGTTGGTAAAAAGCGTTGTGTACAACAGGAAAAACGGCAGAAAGAAGGCCCCAGCCACAGGTAACCAGCGCCGAATATCCCATGCGAATCCGATCGCCAGGCTGATGGCGAGCAGCACCAACACTACCCCTATGGTTGGCCAAAACGACGCTGGGTCCTGATAGGCGAGCGGATCCCAACCCAGAAAATCCGCTGGGATGGCTGCCAGATGAGGCAATGACAACGTGCCGATAACGACCAGCAGATCCAGCGTTGGAAAGTCGGTTTTGAGACGCTTGCCAAACTCGCGGATCAAGGCTGCTGAAATCATCACTAACCCGATAATCGCTAGAATCGCTCCCACCGCGATGACCGGGGAGAGACCGCCGCCGGCCAAAATCTCCGCATCGGGATCCAACGGTTGAACCACTCCGGATTCCGCTCCGCTGCGATCCTGGAAAAAGGTCACGAGCGCGAAACCCATGCCTACCAATGCCACCAGCGAGCCGGCCAAGAAGAGCCTTCGCAGCCCCTCGCTTCGCCATCGTTCGTTGTACAACCGCCACGCGAACATACCCGCCAGGAAGATGAGCATCTGGGCTGTATACAAGAATGCCGTTTCTTTCGTAGCGAAGTGCAACGCAAGCGTGACAGCCAGCAGATACAGCCAGCGTGTTCTGCGTGTCTCAAAATAGCGGAACACCGCCCAAAACATGAGCAATGCCAGAACGACAACGAAGATTTCGTTACGCACGTAGCGGCTGTAGAAGAGCATGAAAGGAGAGATCAACATGAGAACTGCGGTCACGATCGCGCCGGTCTTTCCCAGCCAACGATGAAAAACCCAAATTAAGGCAATCGCGGCTATGCCAGCAAGCGCGGCCGGGATACGGGCCGAAGCGTCTGAATCCCCAAAGAGGAAATAGGAAAGCGCAACCACGTGAAACTGCAGCGGGCCATGCATCAGCGGCGTGTGTTGGAAGCCGCGCCCTTCCGCTAATTCGAAAGAGTAGAAGGTGTGCAAGCTCTCGTCGTGACTCATCACGCGCGTTTCGAGGTCGTAAAGTCGCGTGAGCACCGCCGCCACCAATATGACGGCAAAAATGATGGTCTCAGCATTCACATCTACGCGAACCGACAGCAATCGTTCTAGCCAGTTGTCGGAGTGATCGTCAGTTGTCATGGATGACCCTAACCTCAGCGGGCGAGTTTACCGCAAGTCGAAGATCTTCAATTTCGCGGTCGGTTAGATTGCGCCAGGCTCCCGAATCCAGCTCGCCTAATTCCAGACTGGCGATACGGACGCGGACGATACGCTCGACTTTGAGGCCGAGTGTCCTGGCGGTTTCCCGGATTTGCCGCTTCATTCCTTGCTGAATAATGACTCTAATCCAAGGCTCAGGCAGGCCCTCGACCCAAACCTTTGCCGGAGATGTGTGGCCGAGGTCGACAATCCTGACTCCCTCACGCCACGAATGCAACTGATTTTCGCCAGGGAATTGATCGAGGAGCACCCGGTATTCCTTCTCATGCTCGAACGAAGGATGCGTTAGCGCGTGCGCGAGCTCACCGTCGTTGGTGAGCAGAATGAGCCCTTCGCTCTTCAGGTCTAGCCGGCCAACAGGGTAAACGCGGGTGTCGACCGCAACCAGATCGATCACCGTGGGCCATCCCCCCTGCGAGGCGAGCGAGGTGAGCACTCCGGTCGGCTTGTGAAGCATCATATAGACCAGCGGGTCAGGCGCTCGCATGGGCTCTCCGTCGACCACGATTACGTCCACCGATGAATCGGCGCGCAAGCCTAATGTGGCGCGCTCTCCGTTCACCATAACCTTGCCCTCTCGAATCATGCGTTCGCATGCGCGGCGGGATCCATAACCCGCCTTAGCCATGGACTTTTGTAATTTCGGCGCTTCAGGAGCCATCTTCAGCTTGCTCGCTCGGATCGTTCTCTTGGCTATCGCTTTCTCGGGAAGGATCAGAACCCGGTGCGATTGGATCACTCGGTTGCTCCCCAGCCTGCTTTGGAAGACCGGAACCCTCTGCCGGTGGCTGAGACTCGCCTTCAATCTCTGGCAGCTGATCGAGCGAGCTGAGACCGAAGTGTTGGAGAAATTCGCCGCTCGTGCCATAGAGAATCGGTCGTCCTGGCCCGCTCGTGCGACCGACCTCTTCAATCAAGCCATACCGATGCAAGGTCTTGATCGAGGAATCGGAATTGACACCTCGGATGGAGTCGATTTCGGGACGAGTGATCGGCTGCCGATACGTGACTATCGCCAATACTTCGAGTGCCGCCCGGCTCAGGTGGGCCTGGCTATCGAGTTGGAGCAGCTTTTCAATTTCGGGTGCGTACTCAGGGGCGCTGGTCATTTGAGCGCCGCCTTGGTGATATTGGATGCGCAGGCCGCGGTCTGCATACTGAGTTTCGAGGTTGGAAAGCGCCGACTTGACCGACGCCGGGCCAACTTCCAGCGCGGTTGCAAGTTGATCGATGGTGACCGGGCCTGGTGAGGCAAAAAGCAGCGCTTCCAGCTTAACTTCTAAGTTACCCTGCATGCTATAATCCCGCGCCGTTTTTCCAGATGCGTCCACTAAAGTTTGGCTCAAACCCATTACTACTGGCAGTCTCCATCGCGGCGGCTGGCATGGCATGCCAGATCCGCGTAGGCGGTCCTGAGCCGCCTGCTGAGATCATCCCTGCTTCCGCAGCCAGCGCCACGGAGCTAGCGGACAATTGGGACTCCGCACTGTCGTTGGACAGCGATGAAGTTACTTTGGTTATCAGCGAGCAGCAATTGACATCCTTCTTGTCGGAGCGGTTCGAGAGTGATGAAGAACCAATCCTGCGGCACCCGCAAGTCTTCCTGCGCGATGGTGAGATCAGGATATATGGCACCGCCAGCGCGGGGGTCTTCGAAGCCGGCGCTTTGCTTAGCATCCAACCAATCGTTAGTTCCGGTGGCGATGTCGAATTTAATATCACTACGGCTGAGTTTGGGCCGGTCCCCGCGCCTGGGGCCTTTACCACGGTGCTTTCGGAGTTGCTCACCGAGGCCTTTACTGGCACACTGGGCTCCATGGCCACTGGGATCCGGATTACCTCGTTCGAGATAGCCGAAGGCCAAATCGTAATTGTCGGCAGCCCGAGGTAGCGAGCGATTATACCAACGCGCAATTTGAACCGCTATTCGGTACTGCTCGTCGGAATGAGCATATTAGTTGCCGGGTGCGTGAGTCCGAGAGCCACTGCGGCCACCATAGATGTAGAAGTCCTGGTTGACGGTGGCGCTATTGAGGTCCCAGTGCCGGCCGGCTCAACCGTTCAATTTGTTTTGGACCAGGCTGGCGTAGCACTTGACGAACTGGATCGAGCGGATCCACCTGGCTATACCGTCGTAACCGATGGCACAGAGATCGTGGTCACTCGGCGCTCGGAGCGGTTCGAGGTTGAAGAGTTAATTCTCCCATTTTCGAGACAAACCATCCGCAATGAGGGCTTACCCGAGGGTCAGACGCGGCTGCTCCAAGCCGGCTCGAACGGTCTGGAGGAGATCACCTATCGGATCGTCGAGGAAGGCGGCGATGAGATGTCGCGGCAGCCGGTGAAACGCACTATTGTGGTCGAGCCATTGCCCGAGATCATCATGATCGGAGCACAAGCCGCCCACACCCCACTGAAGGTGCAGGGCACATTGGCCTACCTTTCAGGAGGCAACGCGTGGGTGATCGAGGGCAACTCTGCCAACCGGCGGCCGGTTGTCGTTTCCGGAGATCTGGATGGCCAGGTCTTTCGACTGTCGCCAGATAGCAAGTGGCTGCTTTACACCCGCGGGCTGGATGACGATAGCGGCGATTTCAATTCGCTCTGGGTGGTTGCTGTCGATGACCAGGAAGCAATTCCAATCGATCTCAAGGCACGCAACATCGTGCATTTTGCGGATTGGTCTCCTGCATCAGATTCGCCTGTTCTCGCCTATTCGACTACCGAGCCCCGACAGTCGCCGCCTGGCTGGCAAGCCAACAACGATTTGATACTGGTCAATCTAAGCTCCGGAGGGCGCGTATTGAAGGAGCAAGAGCTTCTGCCGCCCAATCCTGGAGGGCAGTACGGTTGGTGGGGAACCTCTTTCGCCTGGGCCCCGGATGGAGTTCACATCGGATATGCCCAGGCAGACGGAGTTGGACTCATTGATTCGCGCGATCCAGCTTTTGAGCCGCTGCATGAAATTGTGCCATTGCTCACCGGCAGCGATTGGGCTTGGGTTCCCGGCCTCGCCTGGGGTCCCAATAGCCGCACGTTGTACCTGGTAGACCACGCTCCGCCGCTTGGAATCGAAGATCCATCGTCTTCGCCTGCCTTCGACCTTGTAGCAATCAGCGCACCCGGCGAACCGCCGCTCCAACTTGCTTCCCAAACCGGGATGTTTGCCTATCCATCCTCGTCTCCGGTTGAGCTAGTCGAATCGGGCGAAATCGCTTCTCAGGTCGCCTTCTTGCAGGCTCTCTCTCCATTGGACAGCGAAACCAGCAGCTATCGACTGATGGTGATGGATCGAGATGGCAGCAACGCCAGAGCAGTGTTTCCCAATTCCGGCGAGCAAGGCATTGCTCAGAATGAGCTGTCGCCGCCCTCTTGGTCACCCAACGGCAACCGCTTGGCACTGATCTATCGTGGGGATGTTTGGATCGTTGATCCGGCAAGCGGCGCAGGCCAGCAGTTGACTGGAGATGGGCTCACGATTGCGCTGGATTGGAAGCCATGAAGACTGCTCCAAAGGAAGGCACCGAATGCGAATTGTTGTAACCGGCGGGGCCGGATTCATAGGATCTCATCTTTGCGACCGGCTGGTGGAGGCGGATAACGAGGTGATAGCAATTGACAACCTTGTTACCGGTGACGCAAAGAACATTGAGCACCTGGCCGCCGACGATCATTTTAGCTACATCAGGCACGACGTGTCAAATTTCATCTCTGTCTCCGGAAAAGTGGACGCCGTCTGGCATCTTGCCTCCCCGGCCAGTCCGAATCCTTTATCCCCATACGGCTACCCGCAGCTTCCCATCCAAACTCTTAAAGTAGGTGCGCTTGGCACGCACAACGCACTCGGCCTGGCGCGCGCCAACGATGCTATTTTTCTATTGTCTTCCACATCCGAAGTCTATGGAGATCCCGAGCAGCATCCTCAGCGGGAGGATTATTGGGGGCACGTGGACCCCATCGGGCCTCGATCGATGTATGACGAGGCCAAACGCTTTGCCGAAGCGATAACGATGGCCTATCACCACCACCACAAGATGGACACACGCATCGTCCGCATATTCAACACTTATGGCCCCAGAATGCGACTGGACGATGGCCGAGCGGTGCCGAATTTTCTTCGTCAGGCTATTGAGGGTGAGCCGCTCACCATTTACGGGGATGGTCAGCAAACGCGCAGTTTCTGCTACATTGACGACCTCATTCAAGGATTGCTTCTATTAATGGAAACACAGGCTCACATGCCGATCAATATTGGAAATCCAGTAGAGATGACTATCGAGCAGCTGGCAAACCTGGTTATAGAGCTTACTGGGAGCGAAGCCGGTCTGGAGTTTTTAGCCGATCGACGGGATCGAACGGATCCTCAGCAACGGAGGCCCGACATCACCCGGGCAAAGGAGGTATTGGGTTGGGAGCCCAGCGTGTCGCTCGAGGACGGGCTCAAGTCGACGATCGAAGACTTCAGGAGCCGCATCTGAATCGGCGCCGCGAACTAACCCGGTTCTTCAAATTCGCGGTGGTCGGCGCGATTGGTTTCGTTGTTGATTTTGGCACCTTCAATGTGCTGCGCAACTGGCTTGGGCTTACTTTTTGGATCGCTCAAACAATCTCGTTCTTATTGGCTGCGACCAATAACTTCTTGTGGAATCGGTTCTGGACTTATCCAGATTCGCGCAGCAAACCAGTAGATCGGCAGGCCGCCCAATTCCTCATCGTGAGTGCTTTGGGATGGCTAATACGCATCGCAGTGCTATACCTCGTCCAACCCGCAACAATCTCACTTGCCGAATCAATGTTGCCAGAGGACGCTAGCGGCAGCCTGATACTTGCGGTCGGTGAGAACATGGCATTGGTGGTGGCTGTCCTTGTAGTGCTATTGTGGAATTTTAGTATCAACAGGGTGTGGACCTATTCGGACGTCCAATAGTCCTACAAGCGCTCCTCTAGCAAGCCGATATAATCGAACTATCAATTCCAATGAACGATTCAATCTATAAGCCTATTCCGATCTACAACACTCCTGGCGACTGGGTGGCCATGATGATCTATCCCTACGTGTACAGCACGGTAGGTGAATGGATCGGCTGGGTTACCCCCAGAAAGGACGTCTACGATGTTCACGGCGTCTATGCGGGCTGGATGACGGCTGAGCCCCGAATCCTTAGACGCCGGATACAAGATGGGCTGCTGGCCCGGCGCGATCCTCCCCCAAAACCAGTGCGGATCCGTCCACCAGCCACCGTTCCATTGCCGCCGATGATGGCCGAGCTGCCTTTTGAAGTCATAGATGTCTTTGATGATGATCGCGACTACCTGACGACTCTGGATCACGGCGAACACAAGGAAGACATGGATTGAAAGACCCAAAGTCTGTCGCCGAATCCCGAATTTCCTTATCTCAATTGATGCAGCCGCAGTTCGCCAATCTCATGGGATCGGTTCACGGCGGGTGGATTATGAAGCTTGTCGACGAAGCCGGCGCACTGGCTGCGATGCGGCATGCCCAGGCCCAAGTCGTGACAGTTGCCATCGATCAAATGAGCTTTCACTCTGCGATTCGGATCGGCGATCTGGTGACGCTAGATGCCGAAGTTACCTATGTTGGAAATTCCTCGATCGAAACTCGGGTGCACGTCGTTGCAGAAGACCCGCGCTCCGGTGATCGCACCCACGCCAACACCGCATACCTCGTGTATGTGGCCCTCGACGCCTCTGGAGAGCCAACCCGCGTACCGCGCCTGAGCACAGATACGGAAGCCGAGCAGCGACGAATGGCGCGTGGCAAGGGGCGGCAAGCAGACCGCCTGGCTCGAATGAAAGCTGAAATCGAGGAAGTTGTCCAATGACGGATCGGGCACGCACGCTTACCGAGCTGCTAAGCGCAGCAGGCGGCCGCCGATTTCTTGAGGCGCCGCTTACAGAAGATCTGGGACTCGCAGAGGGCCTGCCATTCCCATTCCTTGCTCTTGTCGGACAGTCGGAAATGAAGCTTGCTCTGATCCTCAGCCTCATCAATCCCAATGTGGATGGCGTCTTGCTTATTGGCAATCGTGGCACGGGGAAATCAACTGCGGTTCGCGGCTTGATAAATCTTTTGCCGGAAGTCGACCGGAGTCTGTGCCCATACGGCTGCTTGCCGGAGGACATTGAAACCGGCGGCATCGACGAGGTCTGCCCGGATTGCGCCCGAAAGTACGGCGAAGGCGAGACCCTGGTTTATCGGGATTCGGTTCAATTGATCGAGCTTCCGCTGAATGCAAAGTTGGAAGATGTAATCGGTGGACTCGACTCACGAACCGGAGAGCATCATCGCCGCCGCCTCCGCCGCGGAATACTGTCTCGCGCGGATCGCAACCTGCTCTACATTGATGAAGTGAACATGTTGGACGATGAGATCGTGGACGCGATCCTGGATGCGGCCAGCCAGGGGGCCTACACGGTCCGCCGAGGATCCTTTGCGGCTACCTACCGGTCGCGATTTGTGCTGATTGGTTCCATGAATCCGGAGGAAGGACGTTTGCGCCCCCAGATATTGGATCGATTTGGGCTACGTGTGCTGGTGAGGGGACTGAAAAGTAAGAAGCAGCGCCTGGAAGCCTATCAACGCACAATCGCGTACCGAACTAACCCGCGCCAGGTGGTACGCGAGTATGCCGATGCGACGGCTCTCGTGCGCGCAGAGCTTCAAGGCGCCCGGGATGCCATGTCCAAAATGACGATCACAAATGAGGCCGAACGATATGGGCTGGACCTGATTAAGGAAATGGGAGTCGATTCGCTACGAGCCGAGATATCACTTTTCGAAGCCGCGCGAGCTAGGGCAGTAGCGGACGGCAGACAAAAGGCCTCGACCAAGGACATCCGCGCGGTTGCGCCAATCGCGATCCGTCTGCGCCGATCGGAATTCATGGAAGATTTTTTTAAGGCTCAAAAACGGGAGCAGCGACGTCTGGAGAAGCTGCTTAAGCAGCCCTCATCGGGTTCGGACAAAAAATCTCGCACCAAATCATGAGCGCACAATCTCCATCACTCTTTCTGAGACCTATTGACGTGAATCAAACTGGCCGGCAAATTGCCGGCCAGTTGGTTGTTGCGTTCGGAACCGTTAGCGCATATTGGAGTCGATGTACTCGACAGCCTGCCCGACGGTCGTGATCTTCTGAGCATCTTCATCAGAGATCTCGCCACTGAACTTTTCTTCGAAGGCCATGATGAGCTCGACCAGATCGAGCGAATCTGCTTCTAGATCCTCTCGGAATCTGGCATCAAGCGTGACTTTGCTATCTTCTGCTCCCAGCAAGTCAACGATGATTCCCTTGATTTCGGTAAAGGTATCGGTTTCAGCCATATGTTTCCTCCTAGCGCCGGGTATTGTAATTGAATGGTCGCAATTTGACGCAGTTAATGCACACTGATATTATCCTCCCATTCAACACCCCCATATGAGCAAAGTTACGGCAGAGCGAAAAGCAGACCACATCCGCGTCAACCTGGAAGAGGATGTCGATTCGGGCCTAATCGCTGGTTTTGAACATCTTCATTTCGAACACAACGCGCTGCCGGAAATAGACCTGGATAACATTGATCTCTCCCAAAGTTTTCTAGGCAAGACGCTGTCGGCCCCCCTGCTCATTTCTTCGATGACCGGCGGCACGGACCAAGCACGCGAAATTAACCGGAACCTGGCCAGCGCAGCTCAGGAGGCGGGCATCGCCATGGGCCTGGGCTCGCAGCGCGTCGCGATTGAGGATCCTAGCGTGTCAGATACTTTCAATATGCGCGACGTCGCGCCCGATGTGCTGATGTTTGCCAATCTGGGCGCGGTTCAGCTTAACTACGGATACGGCGCGAATGAAGCGCAGCGAGCGATCGACATGATCGAAGCAGATGCCCTGGTTCTGCATCTTAATGCGTTGCAAGAAGCAGTGCAGCCGGACGGCGATACCAAGTTCGGTAAACTACTTTCTAGAGTCGAGGAGCTGGTTGCCGCCGTTTCCGTTCCGGTGATTGCAAAGGAGGTTGGCTGGGGAATCTCGGGTAGGGTCGCGACACGATTGGTTGAGGCAGGCGTTGCGGTTATTGACGTGGCTGGCGCCGGCGGAACTTCGTGGTCTCAGGTCGAGATGCACCGAGCCACCGAGCAGAAGCAGGCCGATCTGGCTGCAAGGTTTGTGGACTGGGGAATTCCGACCGCTGAAGCCGTGCGGCAGGTCCGGGCCGCGCTCCCAGAGACCCCCATCATCGCCTCGGGAGGCTTGCGATCCGGCCTAGATATTGCGAAGTCAATTGCTCTTGGCGCTCAGGTTGGCGGGATGGCCGGGCCGTTCCTTCGGGCTGCCGTTGAATCTTCGGAAGCCGTGTCCGAGCTTATCCACCAGACCGTGCGAGAGTTGCGCGTTTGTATGTTTGCCACCGGTTCGCACGATCTCGAATCTCTCCGAACGGTAAGTTTGTATCCAAGACCGTGAGCCAAGATCCTGATCTAACTTCCCGGATGCTCGAAGCCGTGCACACAGACTTGCGTCTTGTGTCGGAATTGCTGCGCGAGAATTCCTCCGCTGAGCTGTATAAGATGGCCGCCCACCATTTTGGCTGGGAGGATGCTGGAGGGCCCGGCAAGGGTGTACGACCACTGCTCTGCCTCCTCTCCAACGCGGCAGCCGGAGGAGACTGGAAGATGGCCGTTCCTGCGGCGACCGGCATTGAATTGATTCACAATTTTTCTTTGATCCATGACGACATCGAGGATGGCAGCGATCTTCGCCGCCATCGGCCAACGATCTGGAAGCTTTGGGGGTTGCCTCAAGCCGTGAATGCCGGCGATGCCTTATTCGCGCTGGCAGGACTCTCCAGCTATCGTCTGCTTGAACTTGGCCACGACGCTTCAACCGTGCTGCGCGTTCAACGGCTGCTCGATGAAAGCTGCCTGGATCTCACCAAAGGACAGTATCTTGATTTGAGCTTCGACGTAAACGAGCCGAAGGTTCTCGAGCGCTATCTCGAAATGATTCAGAATAAAACCGCCTCACTGGTTGCCGCCAGCGCGGCTGCCGGAGCAATGAGCGCCGGAGTCTCCGACCATGACATCCGCGCCTATAAAACGTTTGGACATCATCTTGGCCTTGCGTTCCAGATTCTGGATGACGTGCTGGGCACCTGGGGCAGCGAAGACAATATGGGGAAACCGGTCGGCGCGGATGTGGAAAGCCGCAAGCCCTCCTACCCCCCGATATACGCGCTCGAAAATTCTTCGGAATTCGGCCGCCTATGGAACGATGAGGGAACCAGCAGTGAGGAAGTAATGGCCGCGCTCGATGAATCCGGAGCTCGAATCGCTGCACACGATGCCGCGGCGAAGCAAACCGCCCTTGCGTTTGAGAGCCTGGGCTCCGCCGGACCCTCAGAACCGGCAGCTTCCGAGCTCCGAATATTGGCGGATCGTCTCCTCGTACGCGTCTCTTGAACAAGATATTTCTCTAAAAATCACTAGCATCACGGTTTCATTGCGCCAAAAAGTGAGCATGCTATAATCTCGCGGGAATGCTCCTTTCTGCCCTTAGAAGGAGCTTCTTCATATGAAGAGGACTACTAAAGCGCTCGGTGGTGTAACCACCGAGACCACTCAACTCGGTCAGCTGGAGCCAGGAGTTACCCTTCAAGAGCGGTACCTCGTGCTAGCGCTGCATGGCGCGGGCGGCATGAGTTGCGTCTACCGAGCGCGCGATTTGCACTTCCCCAACGTGACAAAAACGGTGGCCGTCAAAGAGATGATCAACATGGCCACCGATCCTGCAATGCACGAGATGATAGTGCGTAATTTTGAGCGAGAGGCAGACCTGCTGGCGACCCTCTCACACCCGGCCATTCCCAGAATCTACGACTATTTCACGCACGACAGCAGCTCCTACTTAGTCATGGAGTTTATTGAAGGCAAGGATTTAGAGGCCGTGCTTAGAGAAACGGACGAGCCTCTTCCTGAAGATCAGGTCGTGAAGTGGGCCATTGAGCTCTGCGATGTGTTGGACTACCTTCACGCCCACAAGCCGCAGCCGGTTATATTCCGCGATGTCAAACCTTCCAACATCATGATCGACGACCACAGCAGTATTCGGCTGATCGATTTCGGCATTGCCCGAAATTTTCAGCCTGGTCAAAAAGGCACCATGATCGGCACGGATGGTTATGCTCCTCCCGAGCAGTACCGTGGCGAGGCTTCCCCCGCGGGCGACATATATGCCCTGGGCGCCACGATTCATCATCTTTTGACACAGCGTGATCCGCGCGCCGAGCCGCCTTTCTCGTTCCCTGAAAGACCGATTCGCGCTATCAATGACAAGGTCTCTCCGGAACTCGAAGCAACCATTAACGCTTCGCTATCCTACGATCCAGCAGATCGTTTCCCCACCGCCGAAGCTATGAAAGCTTCTCTGATGGCCGTGGCAAAGGAAACCGGGATTCTGGTTTCGCCACGTACTTCCGCCACCGCCGGCCTGCCGCGGAACGAGGTTCAAGAGATCTGGTCCTTTGAGTGTGAGGACGAGGTGCGGGGTTCACCGCTTGTAGTCGATGGCGTTGTCTACGTTGGTTGCTACGACAACAATCTCTACGCGCTGGACGCCCAGACCGGTGATTTCATATGGAAATTCGCGACCGAAGGTGGAATCGCCAGCAAGCCAGCCTCTGATGATGAGCTGGTTTATGTATCTTCTGAGGACACCCGCATGTATGCGCTCTCGGCGGAAAAGGGCACCCTTGCATGGACTTACTATGCGGGCGGTCCAATTCGTTCGTCACCGGTGGTATCAGAAGGCCACATCTTTGTCGGTGCTGACGACGCCAGATTGCATGTTGTCAATATGTTCAATGGAACTGTGGCCTGGAAGCAGGAGGTTGCGGGTCCCATTCGCTCCACGCCCCTGATAGTGGACGAGCGAGTTTACTTCGGCTGCGAGAGCAGCGATTTCTATTGCTACGACTTCCGCGGCGATCTCAAATGGCGTTTCGGCAAGGCCAAGCGTGGCATCACTTCCTCGCCGATCCTGCTGGACGGCATGCTTTATTTTGGCTGCATGGACTGGTCGCTCTATGCTGTCGAGGCCGAAGCCGGATGGCAGATCTGGAAATTCCGCATGGGCCGCCCCACTATATCGACGCCCGCGTTTGCCGAGGGTCGCCTCTACACCGGATGTGCAGACGGCCGAATCTATGCGATTGACTCAAAGGGCGGCCGCGAAATCTGGCACTTCCAAACCGAACACCAGGTAACCGGCTCACCCACTGTCTTCGAGGATTCAATATTCTGTGGCTCGGTTGACGGATCCATGTATTGCCTGGATATGCGCTCCGGGCGCAAGAGATGGCAATTTCAAACCGACGGACCGATAGTCGGTACGCCGACCGTGAGCGACAATCGGATCTACTTCGGATCAAATGACCATCGCGTCTACGCGCTCCTAACCTAGCGAGCAAATATCGCAGCACGAAATAATGACTTTCCTTCAACGAATTTTTGGTAAGGCCTCAACAGAACTTGAGCAAGCCAACCCAGATGGGATTGAGACCGCGCCACTTGATCCAACTGCGATCGAGGGAACTGCTCTCAGTAACTACACGTTGGTAGGAAGCTCGAATTCGACCGGGGTTGAGCGGGCTCACAACGAAGATGCCTTATTTTCTCTGCTCGGCGCTGCCTATGGGGAGAATGCGGTTCCCAATTTTGGTCTCTTTGTAGTCGCGGACGGGATGGGTGGCCACAGATCGGGCGAAGTTGCCGCCGCACTCTCTGCTCGCACCGTCGCCCATCGGCTCTCAGCTGATCCTCTGCTCGGACTCTTTGAACCGAACGGAACTGCAGATAGCCGGCCGATTCAAGATTTGGTGCGTCAGGCCCTCCAGGATGCGAACAATTCCGTGGTCAGCAAAGTGCCCGGGGGCGGTACCACCCTAACCGTGGCACTGGTGCTCGGAAATCAGATGACCATCGGTCATGTCGGAGACAGTCGCGCCTACATCCTCACTCAGCACGAGACGAAGGTGATCACGAGAGATCACTCACTGGTGAATCGACTGGTTGAACTGGGCCAGATAACAGAAGCCGAAGCAGCTGTACACCCTCAACGCAATGTGCTCTATAAAGCCATTGGGCAAGGGGCAAATCTGGAGGTCGATGTTGAGACTCATCCTGTACCGAAAAACGGCTTTCTCTTTATTTGTTCGGATGGCCTTTGGGGGCTTGTTCCTGACGAAGAGATCCAACGAATAGCGTGGGGGGCAGACCACCCTCAGGCGGCGTGCGATGAACTCGTTCGCGCAGCAAATGCCGCCGGGGGTCCAGACAACATCACAGCGATCCTTGTCTACTTTCCACCGACATAAGGCAGCACATAATTGACTGACGAGCTTGACTATTACGCCATCCTGGGTGTGCCACGCAATGCCACGGAGGAGGATATTCGCCGCGCTTATCGCGAATTGGCCCTCCGATTACACCCGGATAAGAACGAGGGTCCTGAAGCCACCGAGTTGTTCCTACAGGTCAATCGGGCCTATGAGCTGCTGAGTGATCAAAGCCAGCGAGAAAAGTATGATCTAGAGCTCATTGAGCACGAAGCGAAAATGATCGCCAAGGCCAGTTTTAGTGCCAAGGTGATCCAGAGTCGCTCCAGACTGCTTCAGCTTGATGAACCTCAGGTCCATTACCTGCTGGTCGATATTGAACCCAGCCAAGACCTTCCTGAAATCAGGCCCCCGATTAACCTATCCATCGTTATCGATCGCTCCACCTCGATGCGCGGCGAGCGATTGGATCATCTTCGAACCGCAACTTTGAAGATCATGCAGGGGTTGAATGACGGCGATTCGACTTCGATTGTCGCCTTCAGCGACCGGGCGGAACTGATCGTTTCGCCGGATCAGGCTAAGGACACGGCGGTCGCCCGCGCACGGTTGAGTCAGCTTCAAGCTGGTGGCGGGACGGAAATCGCGCAGGGGCTGCGCATGGGACTTGGTGAAATTCAGCGCAATTTTTCACGGGATGGGATCAACCATCTCATCCTGCTCACCGACGGTAGGACCTATGGCGACGAAGACGAATGCATCCAGATGGCGGATGTCTCAGCCGATCAAGGCATCATCATCCATGGGGTCGGCATAGGCAGTGATTGGAGCGACCGTCTTTTAGACGACCTGGCGAGCAGAACCGGTGGTGCGGTTGCATTTCTCGATACTCCTGCCGCAATTAAAGGGGTGATGGACGATATCTACGATAAGCTAGGCCATACCGTTGCCAGCCGCATGCGGCTGGAAGGGTCTGTCGCCCAGCAGGTCGATCTGCGCTCCGCGTTCAGGCTCCTGCCGGAACCCATGCCGATGGGCGACAGTTTGCCTATGACCTTAGGAAATCTTCCCAGGGATGGGATTGTGCGGGTCTTACTAGAAATGGTGATCCATCCCATAGGGAAGATATCGGAGCTTACGCTGGCCCACTTCACGATCAATGGAGATATCCTCGGCAAGGGAGATCAGAGCATTCCGCTCCCGCTCGAGGTCCGGATCCCAGTATCGGATGAGCCGGACACTGAACCTCCATCGGAAGAAATCACCGCCGCGCTGAGCCAGATTTCGCTTTATCGCATGCAGGAGAAAGCCCGTCACGAGGCAGAGCTTGGGCAATCTGCGCAGGCCGCGCGGCGGCTGGAAAATCTTGCAACACAGCTGCTTGCGAGCGGCGAGCGAGAACTTGCAAAATCGGCCCTGCATGAAGCGGATCGTCTGGCACACTCACGGCGGCTTTCCAGCGAAGGCGAAAAGGTGCTTAAGTATGGAACGCGTGCGTTGATGATTCCCGCTAGAACCGGCGAAGGCGAAGCATGATTGAATGCCCAACCTGCAAGCACTCTGAGTTTGTTGGCACGCTGCACTGCAGCGAGTGCGGCACGCAGCTGGTTCGCACAGCACCTATTGGTCCTGGAAGCGATTTTCTCGAACTCAATGAGCAGATTGATACAAACGAGGCTCCTGTGCTTGGCCCTGGTCTCGCAGCAGGAGCCATCTTCGGGTTGCGGGTAATGAAGACTGGGGATATGGTTTCATTGGTAGGAAGGGAAAATTACACGCTAGGTCGATCGGCCGGTAATCAGGCGATTGTGCCGGATGTGGATCTCGACACGTACGGTGCTCAGGACCAGGGAATATCCAGGCTCCACGCAGAGATCCGCCTGGACGAGACCGGCATTCACGTTGTCGACCTTGATTCGGTCAACGGCACGCTCATTAACGGTAAGCGCATCGAACCTCAGCAACCAAAAGAGATACGCAATAAGGACATCATCCAACTCGGAAATATGCAGCTGCAGGTCATTTCGCGTATTCGCGGCTAAACAGGACAAAACATGCCTATTACCGTAATAATCCATCTATCCGGCGAAGACCCTGTATTGGGAGAAGTCGATGAACTTCCTGCTCCCACGGACACGGCCGTTACCGTCAACAATCCCCGAAGAAGAGACGGCAAGGATCTTCCCTATATTGACGGAAATGTCGTCACCGTCGTGTGGCCCATGCACCGGGTCACATTCATGGAAATCCTCCCCACAGCAGATGAAGAAGAACTGATCGGCTTCGTCAGAGAGTAGCATGGAAGATTCCAGGCCTCGTCGCGTGCTCGTTGTCGACGATGAGCCCAGGATGATTCACTTCATCCGTCTAAACCTTGAACACGACGGATATGAGGTGATTGAAGCCACCTCGGGAACCGAAGCCCTCGAAAACCTTCGAGATCGCCTGCCCGACCTCATTCTGCTTGACGTGATGATGCCAGAGATGGATGGCTTCGAGACGCTGCAGCTGCTGCGGGAGATCTCGACCGTACCTGTGATCATGCTGACCGCCAAGGGAGAGGAAGAGGACCGGGTTCGAGGACTGGAGCTCGGAGCCGACGACTACATCACCAAACCCTTCAGCCCCAGAGAAATGGTCAGTCGCGTGCGAGCGGTCATTCGCCGAACGGAATTTCCGAGTGCGCCGTCGCGTGGACCCATCGAGGTTGATGACCGACTAAAGATTGACTTCGACCGGAGAGAAATATTCGTAGAAGACGAGCTGGTCAAACTTCGACCAACTGAGTTTAGATTGCTATTTCACCTGGTGCAAAATGCCGGCTGGGTGGTGCCGCACGACCAGCTCCTAGCAAAGGTATGGGGGTATGAGTACCGGGATGAGACCCACTACTTGCGGCT
>CAYZXF010000397.1:0-3930 GCA_964482355.1 uncultured Anaerolineaceae bacterium
AACAGCGCCAACTCCCCAATTTGCATCGAAATGTCGTAGTGTTCGGCTTCATATCCGAAGGATCCCGCCATTCCGCAGCAGCCCGATGGGATTTCCTCCACCGGCCTGCCCGTAGCGCTCAGCATTTCTAACGTGGCCATGCTCCCACGTAGCGATTTGGTATGGCAGTGATTGTGGAGCACGATTGGCTCATTTCCCTGGACAAATTGCACCTCATCGAGCCGATTCTCAGCCACCAGGAATTCCTCAATAAGAATTGCGGCATCTGCAACGAGCGTTGCATCCTGGTTGTCTGGAAGCAGATCAGGGTATTCGTCCTGCAGAGCCGATACACAGGATGGCTCCAGCCCCACAATCTTCACTCCCTCCCGTGCGTACGGGCCAAGCGTGGCTACGTTTCGCAACGCATTCTCTTTCGCCCGCGTCAGCATTCCCTTAGAGATCAGCGGACGCCCGCAGCAAACCTGGCCTGGAACAAGCGTGACGTCGAATCCTGCTGCGCTCAGCACACCAACCGCAGCTTCGCCGATTTCTGGGCTGTTGAACTCCGTAAATGTATCCAGAAACAGCACTACTTGCTTTCCGGTAGAAGCACCAGTTGAAGGCTTGAACACCCTGCTGAAGCGGCGCGTAGCCAGTTCCGGCAATATGCGCTGCGGTGCGATGTCTACGATCTGGCCAAGTATCCAGCGGAACAGCCTGGTCCTGGCCACAAGGTTGGTGAGGGGCGCAAAGGGCTGCAATAACCTGAAGAACACCGCGATCTCGCCAAACAATCGGCTGCGAATGGGAAGTCCGTGGACGGCTTGATATTGTCCTAGGAATTCTGCCTTCAATCGCGCCATATCCACCTGCGTCGGACATTCCGATTTGCAGCCTTTACACTCGATGCAGAGGTCCAAAATCTCGTAAATCTCCCGGCTGCTCATCGCGTCGGCCGGCAGCCGTCCCGAAATCGCAGCTCTGAGCGCATTTGCACGGCCCCGTGTGGAGTGGGTCTCATCCTTCGTGGCCTGAAATGAGGGACACATCACGCCGTCTGCCTTCCTGCAGATGCCTACACCTGTGCAGGCCTCCACCGCGCCCACGAATCCGCCCTGCTCTCGGAATGCGAACACCGTCTCAGGTTCGATCGTCACATAATCTGGACCAAAGCGGAGGTCCGCATCAAGCTGAGTTCCCCCGCCATCCGATTCGACGACCTTTCCCGGATTCAGTATTCCTGCAGGATCAAACGCCTGCTTGATCTCCTTGAAAGCGCGCATGATCTCGGGGCCAAACAACCGTTCGTTGTATTCGGTGTGAGATAAGCCGTCGCCATGCTCACCGGAAATGCTGCCGCCCATGCTGATCGCCAATTCCACCACCGCCTCGGCAATCGTTCGCATTTGCTCGACGCCTTCGGCTCGCCGTAGGTTGATCAGCGGCCGCATGTGAAGACAGCCCGCAGAGGCATGCGCGTACCACTCACCGTGTGTTCCGTTAGCTTCCAGAATTCGATCCACTTCTCGGACGTATCTGCTGAGCTGCTCAACCGGCACCGCGACATCTTCCATGAACGTGATCGGTTTGGCATCGCCCGGCACAGACATCAATAGTCCGAGGCCTGCTTTGCGCACCGCCCAGAGGTCGGCCTGTTCTTCAGGCTGAGACAATATTCTTCCTCGGCGCCCGAGTTCCTCTGCCGCCGCTTGAGCTTCTGAGGCGGTGTCCCCCGTGTACTCAACTACCAACAGCGCAGTGGGATCACCTTCCACAAAGCCCAGACGTCTTGCATAGGCAGGCACGGTACGCGCCCTTTCGATCAGCATCCTAGGGATCAGCTCCACCGCCGCCGGTTCGGTCTCGAGGATAGCGAGTGTGGCCTCGCAGGCCAGAGCCACGCTCTCAAATCCCAAAGCCACCAGCGTTGTGAACTTCGGTCTGGCTACCAGCCGCACCTCGGCCCTGCGAACGATCGCGAGCGTCCCCTCCGAGCCGCATAACATTGGAGCCAGATTAAATTGCGATTGCGGCGGGTAATCGTCCTGATGCCAAGCCGCAGGACGATCGGGCGTGTATTGGGTCAAGTAATTCAGGCTGTAGCCGGAGGATCTGCGCCAGGTACGGGGCCACCGCTCCATCACCGCTTCTGCGTAATTGCTCCTTGCCGTAAGCGCTGAGGCATAGATATGAGCCTCCAAACTCCCACCACTGGCCTTCAGCCTCGCGCCTTCGAGGCTCATATCCTCAAAGCGAGCGGCTGTGCCATCCGACAGCACCGAATCTACTGCGATCACGTGATCGGCCGTCATTCCATAGCGAATAGAGTGTGCGCCGGTAGCATTGGTGCCGATCATGCCTCCGAAGGTCGCCCGGTCCGCCGATGCGGGATCCGGACCATACATGAGGCCATGCTTTGCGGCCGCCACATTGAGCTGGGTGCAGACCACGCCTGGGCCTACTTCTGCCGTCCGGGTTTCGACGTCAATGTGGTGAATTTGTGCGAGGTGCTTGGAGCAATCCAAGATCAAGGCTTCACCCACGGCAGCACCCGAAAGACTGGTGCCTCCACCCCTGGGCAGCAGCGGAATGCCAAGCTCGGCCGCGGTTTCCACGACCGCGAATAGATCCTCCTCGGTTTCTGGGAGGACTACACCTATCGGCGTAATTTGATGATTGGATGCGTCGGTGGAATACAGGGCACGGGAATAATCGTCGAAGCGGGCTTCGCCGTGCAGTCGTTGTGCGAGAAGCTCCTGAAGCTCAGTTTGCGCTCGGGGATCAACCAAGCGCAGGTTCCTCTAGATCCTCTCCAAACGGATCAGATGCGGTCCCTTTCGGGCCACCATCTGAATCCTCTCCATAGGGTTGGAAGGCCCATGCGAGGCGCTGAGGCACTCTGCCCTCCATCTTCACCACGCCGTCAATGTGCTGCTCGTTCTCAACCAGGCCGTGCTCATGAAAGAGGCTTATCAATCGCCCCTGCTCATAGGGCAGACGAATGCTAATGGGCACCATGACGATATACAGCTCGTATTCCACTGCGGCCAGAAGCTTTGTTATCCCGCGGCCAGTGCGAGCCGATATTGGAACCGCATCCGGAAATTGAGCCAGCGGGGATGCATCATCTGGAAGTGCGTCGATCTTGTTGGCTGCTATCAAAATGGGGTTTTCATCCGCCCCGATGTCTTTCAAGGTCTGGTTCACGCTTTTCGCCTGCGCGACCGCCTCGGGGTGCGTCACGTCGATCACGTGCAGCAGAAGGTCGGCCTCGGAGATCTCTTCCAATGTAGCCTGGAATGCGGCGACGAGCGTCGTTGGAAGCTTCTGAATAAATCCCACAGTGTCGGTCACTAGAATTGCTTTCCCACCCGGTAGCTCAACTCGCCGTGTGGTCGGATCCAGAGTAGCAAACAGCTGATCAGCGACAAACACTTTTTCGTCTGCCAGCTGATTTAGCAGGGTGGATTTGCCGGCATTGGTGTACCCAACCAGGGCTACGGTAGGGAGCTGGGAGCTCTGGCGCCTAGCTCGATGCCTGCCCCGATGCGCACGCACTTTCTCAAGCTCTTGCTTCAGATGGTCTATCCTTCGGCTGATATCCCTGCGATCTACCTCGAGCTGAGTTTCGCCCGGTCCACGCAAACCGACCCCACCAGCTGCCCCTGTGCGCCCCGCTCCACCACCAGCCTGCCTCGCAAGATGCGTCCAGGCTCTTGTCAATCTGGGGAGTCGGTATTCGTATTGTGCAAGCTCAACCTGCAGAGCGCCCTCTCGAGTTCGTGCGTGCTGTGCAAACACGTCGAGAATAAGCGCGGTCCGATCCAGGATCCGCACATCTTCTTCGACTTCCTTCTCCAGTTCGCGCTGATGTCGAGGCGAGAGCTCTTCGTCAAAGAGTACGACATCGGCCAGAGTCTCTTCCGCAAGAGCACGGATCTCCTTCAC
>CAYZXF010000398.1:0-1876 GCA_964482355.1 uncultured Anaerolineaceae bacterium
GGGGAGGCTGACTGGCTCGATGCTGATGGGGACGCCGGCATTCGTATCTCCCGAGCAGGCTCAGGGCAAAAAGCTGGATGCGCGCTCGGACCAGTATTCGCTTGGTGTGTTGCTGTACCTGATCGCAACCGGGCATCTCCCATTCGATTCCGATTCACCAATGGCACTGGTGCTGATGCATATCCAGGACCCGGTGCCGAGACCTAGTCGCCTGAACCCTGGTCTCAAGCCGGCGTTGGAACGCGTGATCCTCAAGTCTCTTGCGAAGGCCAAGGACCAACGCTTCAAGGACGTCGCAGAACTGAAACGAGCCTACCAGCTGGCACTGGGAGGCGATCCGATTCCATGGGTCGAGGCTCCAACCGAAGTCATTCCAGCGCGAACTGCTGACTCGATTGGCGATGGCTCGCGCCGAAAACCATTTCCCACCTGGCTTATCCCCGCCAGCGCCGTTCCAATCGTGGCATTGTTAGCGATTTTGGTATTCCGGCCATCAGACGCTGACGAGAGCGAGAATGGGAATGGAGTGGTTCCGGTAGGGGGCTTAAGCCTGACCGAAACTCCCTTAATCCCGCCGACCGACGCGCCACCCACGGCTATACCAGAACCGACCGCACTGCCGACGCCCGTCGAATTTTCTGAATGTCCGGGGTTGCGTATGATCGGATTCTCCAAGCAGGGAAACCATGTGAGCTGGAGCGTCGAGAATTCGACCGGAGAGCAAGCGCGAATTACGAGCATTGGCTTCACATGGGTGGAAGACAACGTTCCCCGAGAAGTACGACTTGGAGGCGGAGTTTGGCTCAACGAAGATGAGATCGCCAGTTTGATCGATGCCACCAATCCAGAAATATCGGACGATCCGCTTGCCACCATCCCCGATGACACCATCCGCAGCTTGAACATCAAACACCTCTTTGGCCCGCTCAATGATGGCCGTTACGCTTTGGACCTGCTGTTTGAGCTAGGCGCCAACCAGTGCCTTCTTCAGACGGAATACTAGCTACTCCCCCCGTAGGGCTGCGACTATAATTTCTCGGTCGAGTTCATTCGACCGTATCCAAAATGGAGTAAATATGCCCGACCCTCGCGTTGCCCAGCTAGCTCGCGTATTGGTGAATTACTGTGTAGCAGTTCAGCCGGGGCAGCTGGTATCTATCCAGGGACTGCCGGCCGCCCAGCCGCTGCTTAAGGAGACTTACCGCGAGGTGCTCCGCGCTGGTGGCCACCCGTATCTCCTGGCCAGCATCGACGGCCTTGAAGAACTCTTCTACTCAGAAGCCTCAGATGAGCAGCTTGAGCACGTGTCCAAGGTATCCGAAATGATCGCTAATGAATTTGACGCCCGCATCGTAGTGCTCTCCTCCTCCAACACGCGCAATCTGTCCAAACTCGATCCAGGGCGCCAACAGATATGGGCTCGGGCGCATACCGACATCATGGAAACCACAATGAAACGCAGCGCGGCCAAAGAGATGAACTGGGTGGGGACTATGTTCCCAACCGCGGCCTATGCACAAGATGCAGAGATGAGCCTGGAGGAATTTGAGGACTTTGTGTATGCCACCACCTATGCCGACACAGAAGATCCGGTGGCAGAGTGGACGGCCGTTCATGAGATGCAGCAGCGATTGGTGGATTGGCTTGATGGAAAGAAACAGGTTGAAGTAAAAGGACCACATGTCGAATTGTCGCTCTCGATCGAGGGTCGCAAGTTTGAGAATGCCGATGGGCGCAAGAATATGCCGAGCGGCGAGATCTTTACCGGACCGGTCGAGGACTCGGTAAATGGATGGGTTCAGTTCACTTATCCGGCCGTTATTCAGGGCAGAGAAATCGAAGGCGTGGAATTACACTTTGAACAGGGCAAGGTGGT
>CAYZXF010000399.1:0-3611 GCA_964482355.1 uncultured Anaerolineaceae bacterium
TTCGTCAGAAGTTATCGCTCTACCTTCGCGGTTGAATAGTAAGTTCTTGGAACCCATCTCACGTTCCTTCTGTCAGGTGTGGGATCAAAATATAATGGCTGCGAGCTGAGCGGCCGGGGTTTGCTACCACGCAGGCCCTCCTAGAAGCGATGATTTTCATTGGCTCCTGCTTCAGCCGCAGCATCCCCGGTCCGCTCCAGGAAGCGTGATGTCAGATCGGCGCTCAATCACGCTGGAGTTTGAAGTCGCCGTAGGAGCCTGACTTAGCTCCCCGGTCCGCTCCAGCGAATTGTTAGGCAGCAAGCTCGCGATTGGAACTCTCTATGAACTCTTCGCGACGGATGTAATGGGCGTGCGGAACGTCGTTTGCAGGCCAATCACACTCCACGCGGCTATGAACGGGAGCAAAGGGCCATTTGGCAGGTAGCCAATGAAGATGTCTTCAAAGACCATGACAGGAGCAAGCAATGAGGCCGCGATAAGCAACCCGCCAGAAGTGGACAGCCCAATCTTAGCCCTGATTAATGCCGCTCCGTACCAAATTGAACCGAACAGCACGATTAGGAAAACGAGGCTCTCGACGGCGAACCCGAGGCGCCAAAGAAAATCCGAGAACACGCCGAGCCCATATGATACGAAATCACCGATCGCCACAATACTCAGTGAAATGATAAGAAGCCTATAGCTGATAGAAATCGACTTCGGAATCACGCTTATCTCAGATTTGACTCGACTGTGAAATGCATAGAGACCAACAATCATCGATAGGTAGATAAGGAAAAAGTATCGACCGACTCGAAAATACACACTTTCAGAATTTAGTTCGATGCCTTGCTGCACAAGAAAGTGCCCAACGGACTTGACGATGAAAGGTGTTCTCTGCCAAAGCGCGTCAAGATTCGAATTCGGAAAATTCCAGATTGTGGCCATGAGGGGTGTAAGGGCAATCCATACCAGTAAGCCGATAAGAGGGAGCAGGCCGCCCCAGCGAAGTATGCTCTTTCTAAACATATTAATCCCTCCATGAGCGTTGGCTTGCTGCATAACGGCCTCGAGCTCATCTGCCGGGGATCTGACCAACCGACATCAAATCGCCTCGCATCCCTGGTCAGATGCAGTGAGTTGTTAGGAGCCAGTCCAGATGTCGCTAAGTGTCGAAAGACGGGTTCCTACGCAACCTCGACATGCAGACTGGCTACACTGTTGTCTCTTGATCAGCTTTCTTGATCCGAAGCCCATTCCAGAATGTCGCGGAGCTTTTCAACATCCGCCTGATTGCGGCGCCGCCCCATCCACCCAAATAAAGGTCCCAAGAGCTTATACATGCCGGTGGGTTCGACGTCAGAGACCAGAGTGAATTGGGTGCCGCCCTCAACAGACACGAGCCGATACCCACCGCGCCCTTTGAAGGGACCGTTTAGCAATTCCCAATCTACACTCTCGCCTGGAGTGGATGAGAGCACCTTCCACTCGACCTCCACATCCCCAACGCGTGTATATCCGATCGATCCAGGATTGAAAGAGTCGCCCGAGCGATACCCGGTCTCATCGACCCCATACCGCCAGCTGACATCGTTCGATACGTCCATCACGTAGGCGGACACCTTATCGACTGGTTGGGCTATTAAAGTTGTGCCATTCATCTCCATCGAATAACTCCTCCCGTCATGTGTTATGGCGGATTTCTATCCGCGGCGCGACTACGAATTCGACAATAAGGTCCGTATACCTGTAACCAAGAGTGATCATCTCCTACTGGTTATTAATCGAAGGATCAACGGTTGGCGCCTAACGGCTGCGAGCTGAGCGGCGCAGCATGCCCGTTATCGGTGGGAGACCATGCTGAGGCTGCGCCCGCTCCAGCGAGTGGTTAGTCCGCCTATTGTGTTTGGTCTGCCAGTCTCCACCAGGCGAATGTTCCGATCAGTCCAGCGAGACTCGTAAGAATCACAACTAAGTAACTGACCACTCCTAGACTTGCATACTGTGGTCCAGCCAATCCCGCGCGCAACGCTGGCACAGACCAGGGGAAGTATTCACCCCATCCCACTGCTGCGATGATTTGCGCTAGGATCAAGGCGAGTACAGCGAATCCGAGCGGCGGAAGATAACCGCGTCCTGCACTCGCGAAGAATGCGATGGGCGTGACGAGTGCGATGGTCAACCCGGCGGTAATCGCCACGGTGATTGTGCCTTGCCGAAAGGTCTCTGGCGACGCGGGTGAAAGAGCGACTGCCACACCAACGCCTAGACCAATGAGATAAATGACCAACGTCAACGCCGCTGACCACAGCATGACAAGAACGAATTTGGCAAGAACGATGGTGGAGCGCGACGTCGGCAAGGCGAGCAGGTCTTTGATGGTGTGGTCTGAATACTCGCGACCAAACACCCAACTGCCGATGAAACCGAAAAGCATGATGCCGCCGATCGCAGTCGCTTGGGCCAGAAAGCCGAGATAGGTTTGCCAATCGGCAGAGCCAGCAAAAATCTGCGCTTTGACACTAATTATTCCCAGCCGGCGTGCCAGGTCGGGGTCTTTCATGACGATCATGAACAATCCGCCTACAAACGGCGCAAGTGAAAATCCCAACCCCGTCAGCAGCGGCATTTTGGAGCGGCGCGCTTTGAGCAGTTCCACCCAGATAGCTTGAGCAACGTTGTTCATTCTGTGCTCACTCCATCCATACCGACGAGTCGCAAGAAGTAGTGCTCAAGATCCTCTTGTTCGACATTGAGCATGGTTGGCGCATGACCTGCATTCACCAAGCAGATCGCCACATCGTCCGGCCGTCCAATGGCGGAATCGTCCTTCAATTCAATGGTGCCGTTGTTCGTGATTTCGGGAGAATACCCTGCACGGATAAGCGCGACTGTGGCCGCTTCATACTCGCGCGTTCGAATCAGCAGCCGTCGGCGACGGTTGCGTTCAAGTTCACTGACATCTAGCTGCAGAATCAAGCGCCCTTGGTGAATAATGCCAATTCGATGGGCCAGCCGCGATACTTCTCCAAGAATGTGACTTGACATGAATACCGTAATTCCCTCTTCTCGCACAAGCTCGAGCAACAGCTCTCGTATTTCGACTATTCCCGCCGGGTCTAACCCGATGGCGGGTTCGTCCAGGATGAGTAATTGGGGATGGTGTATCAGCGCTTTGGCAAGTCCTAAACGTTGAGCATTGCCGTGTGACAGGGTGCCAGCGCGCCGGTTGGCATAGGTATTCAAACCTAAACGCTCGATGATGCGATCGACGGCTTCTGGTTCGGTACCGGGACGAAGACGACGCATCACTTCTATGTTCTCTCGCACCGAAAGCTCGGGATATGCGTTCGGGGTCTCAACCAGGTATCCGACAGATTCCCACGGCATCTTGTCGCCAACGCGAATCCGAGTCCCCAGCACGCACACTGTGCCAGAGGTCGGCCTGACCATTCCAAGCAACATGCGAATAGTCGTCGTCTTGCCTGCGCCGTTGAGGCCAAGGAACGCATAGATTTCTCCCCGACCAACAGCCAAGGAGATTCCGTCAACGGCTGTTACATCGCCGTATCGTTTCGCCAAACGATGGGTTTCGATGACTGCGCTCATTTTGTCCTCAATAGAGCAAG
>CAYZXF010000400.1:0-3992 GCA_964482355.1 uncultured Anaerolineaceae bacterium
GGAAGAAACATGGCAAAATCAAACACACCATTAATCGTTTTGGGAGTAGTTGTAGTAGCAGTGCTGATAGGCTTTGGTACAGGTGCAATATCACCTCAGAGTCTTAACATAGGTCAACCTGCCGGAAACGGTGGAGTTCAATTACCACCTGCATTACAACCAACGACCGGACAAGAATTCGCAGGGCAATTAACTGTAGACGTAGTGCACCGTAACGCACTAGATAACGCAGAGGCTCGAACAGAAGGTGTAAACCTTGTAACCACATACTACAAATCCACTGATGGACAAACGTTCAACACTATTGGGTCTGGTTCAGGAAATACTGTAACTATCACACCAGTAATGAACAGCATCCTTTACGTAACATCAACCGTACCATCGGGTCAAAACTTTTTTGTGGCTCCTAGTAGTACAGCAGACCAGAACCTAAATCCAAGAATAATTGACTTTGGGTTCATGGATGTCAATAATGATGGATCTCGTGAATGGTGGTTCAAAATAGATTTAAGAGACATGCCAAGACCGATAGCTGGTCAGACAGCATCAACTCTTAGCCTATTCATTAACTCCTACACTTATGGTGCGAGCACACTTAATGCACCAGCAAACATCACAGCAGTTGGACAAAGTTCAGGTACGCAAAATTTCATTAGATGGGAGCAAACCGTTCCACAGACATCTGCTGATCCAGTGTACGAATACACCATTGGAATTGATACCGAAGAAACTCAGAAATGGGATAGAGGTCTAAGTAACTTAGACATTCCAAACATTGGAACTGTTTCATTAACTGACTTCAACGAGCAATTGCAAACGAGTGCTGTACTATATCGATTCATGATTGGTACAACTGCAACTTTGGATAATGCTAACTATGTTACGACAGCACAAAACGGAAACGAAGTTCATCCAATACCTATGAGATTCACAACGAATCTAGCAGGTTCAGATGACCTTGCAGTTACATTGACACTAAAGTCAATCACACCATCTCAAGGAACCGTAACTGTCGCTGACACAGTACAAGTACAAGAGTCTTAAACGAATTCAAAACCTCTTTTTTTTTTATTTTTCTCTAGTGTAATCTGTGTCACACAAAACTCTCTCCTGAAAAGCATAATTTTCTACAAATATTCTATTTTATTACATGGGACAACGAAGTAATTGGTGGTATCTCGCACCTCTTTTATTCGGTTTAGTAGGTGGAATTCTCGGTTATTTCGGAATTAGGCGTGATGACCCTAAGAAAGCAAAGAATATTTTGATTCTTGGGGTATTCATTTGGGCAGTTGTAGTCATACCACAACTTGCATTTATCCTCACAAGTCCAGATATTTTAATTGGTTCACCAGCATTATCACTGCTACCATAAAGTGCAATTTTATTGTGTAATGGATGAAGTATCATTCTCTACCATAGTTATCTCTAGAACTTATGGAGATAACTAATGGCACAGAGTACAATTAACAAAACAAATGTTACTAGAGTTTCAACAGTAATATGGGTACTAGCCTTACCAATGATACTAGGTTTCTTTGCTTTATCAAACATTCAAAACGAATTAGAATTTAGAACGCTTCAAACATTTTTCTTCCTTTATCTTGGATCAGGTATGGGAATATTATTTGCACAGGCAAACTTAGGAGGAACAGGTGAGAGAGCAAGAGATCTAAACATTTTCTGGACTAATGACATAGATCTTATGGGTTTAATTTGGATTGCAATTGGAATATTTACAGTAATATTCTCAATCTTTGCATTGTTGTTTGCAATCTCTGGTCAAGATGCAGAAACAATAAGGAATGGTCAGTTCGTTTCAATCTTCATAGGTGGAATAATAATGATGGTTGCATTCCTAAGAACGAATGCACTACTCGTACCAATAATAATTCATGGAACATACAACAGTCTTGTTGTTTACTTGGAAGAAACTCAGTTTGCAATTATTGGAGGGATTGAACAATTCTCAGCAGTAGGAAATGATCGTGTACTACTTGGTGTTAACGAAATTGGAATAGGTTTTCAAGGAGTGTCAAATATTTTCTCAGAATTTATTTGGCAGTTTACACTCGTAGCAACAGCAGAAGAATTTTTAAAATTAGCAATTTTAGTTTTCGTTGTAATTTTAATTAACGGTTTCTTCAAATCAACCGGACTTAGTGTAGTAATTGGAGCAGGTGTAGCGATCATGTTTTGGACTTCATTACACTTGGTAAGTGCAATTTAAAAAAAAATAGAATTAGGCAGACTAACTACCTAAATTTTCTTTTCTCTGATCTGATAACCAACTACAATGGTTGCGAGACCCAAAATCAATTCAAAGTAATTTACAAATGTTTGAGTTCCACCTGTAAACATATTTTGAATCGTTAGGAATGAATCTGCAAGTATTAGCAATCCTATCACTATTACAAACAGACCTTTGTTTCCTGCCATGATCTAAAATGGAATTTGTTCGGTGAGGAAAATTTGAAAATTGAATCAGTGATGTACGTGTCGGTTGGAAACAATTTCGTTTTTGTGCCCATTTTATGTTGTGGCAAGAAAAGGAAAAGGGTTCACACGTAGACGTATAGGCGTAATTATAATCGGAGTAATCCTGATAGTTTTCCTATCAAATGTTTTCCTAACAGGTGGGCAAAACCTGAATTTAGCAGATCCATTCAGAGGTGGATTAGATTTTCAAGATGTTGAACTGGAATATTCTTTATTTGCATTAGCAGATGTTTCAAAGTTAACAAATTTGATTCCATTATCAGAAGATCAAATTAGAGCAAAGAGATGTTTTCTTAAAATGCATCAAAGTGTAGAGTTAGAATCTGGAAATATAATTGCATTAGACTCTGGTTTTCAAATTTTTGGTGCATTGACACCATTTGCACTTCAAACAAGTCAAGGAGGTGATATTCAAGAGTTTAGAAATATAGAACTTAGAATGAGATGTGATTCAATCCCAAATAATACTGGTGGACAATATGAATTCGAAGTTGTGCCAAGAGCAGGAAATCCATTATTCATAACAATTCGGGGATACAACCAACAAGGACAGTTAGTTGAACTAAAAGGAATTGATTTGAAACCAGTATTTGAGATTGGTGGATTCGCATATTTTACCAATGATCAAAAAAACTTTCTTGTAAATCCAGATACTAGAATAAAGTTTGCAAACCAACCAAGTGTACCAGACCCATTATTACCAAATCAGGGGTTATTTACTACAAGTGAAAGGACAATCTCAAAGCCTGTAAGAATTTCTGCATCTGACTTGGAGAATGCAATTGAAAAATCAACCACATTAGCACCAAAAACATTCACCACAGAAATAAGATTTAATATTCATGGAGCATTTGACATTGACTTCCCTAACTTGAGAACTGTACTTCAACCAAGACAGATACCAGTTGATACATTTTTGTTAGAAAATAGGATTACACTTCAAGTAACAGAGTTTACACAAACTGGTGGCTTTAATCCATTCCCTGATAAAAAAACACAGATAACAAAAATTGAACCGTTAAATTCAAAAGGTAGGTTTACGACTGATGGCACTAATACAAACAAGAATATGAGAGTGTTTGTAACATTAGATGAATATGATAGAAGCATAGAAGGTAGTGTAAGAGGGGAAATATTTGCAACTTTTGACCAAACAGGAAG
The DNA here is from genome assembly GCA_964482355.1 of uncultured Anaerolineaceae bacterium. Classification (GTDB taxonomy): domain Bacteria; phylum Chloroflexota; class Anaerolineae; order Anaerolineales; family E44-bin32; genus JADFRG01. The sequence goes on from CAYZXF010000400.1 coordinate 3,661, forward strand.
AGTTATTGCAACTACAGGTTTTGGTTGTGGATTTCCTGTCAGTGTAAACGGATTACAGAGTAATTTCTTGTGTAATTTTAATATTTTACAAACTACACCAGTAGGAGATTTTTCGATTGCGATAAAGACAGCAAGTACAGATAGAATTGTTGGGAAAAAATCATTCCTATTGATTAGAGAGGGAGCACCATCAGGTGGATCTGGTGGTTGTCCAGATGGTTATGAATTAGCAGTAGATGGATCATGTGTATTATTCGGAACTCAAGGTCAAGGTGGAGGACTTTTCACTTGTCCTTTGGGTCAGTTCAAAAATGTTTTCGGTGTATGTATAG
>CAYZXF010000401.1:0-1711 GCA_964482355.1 uncultured Anaerolineaceae bacterium
TCTGTTAGCTACGCTCGAAGGCACCGGTGAACCGATCTGGAGCGTTGCATTCTCGCCCGATGGCCGCAACCTGGTCAGCGCCTCCGATGCAGGCCTGGTTCAGATCTGGGGCATAGCTCCTTAGGCGGGCTATTGGAAAGAGGGATGCTTCGGTCCCCGGCTCGTCGTACGGATCCGTGATTTAATTTCACCCCCGGCTCTTCTCCGAGTCAGGTCCTTGATTCGCCGCGGAGGAATCCACCCATCAGCTCGTTTACCTGGTCTGCTTCCTCGTGTTGGACCCAATGTGTCGCTTCCTCGATGAAAACAAGGCGGCCGTCATCACACAAGTCGATGCTCGGCTGAGCCATTTCCCGCCCCAGAAACCGGTCTTGGGCTCCCCAGATCAGTAACGTAGGCACCTTGATGCGCCGGGTGGCAGGCGCCGCTAATGGCTTCCTCAAAACCGCTCGATACCAGTTGAGCATGGAGGTGTAGGCCTTAGGTTGAGACCAGGCCTGTCGGTAGGTGTCCAGGTCGGCGTCCGTAAAAGTACCAGGATGGCTGCTGAGCCTCAGCGATTGCACGGCCGCATTCCAGTTTCCCATTCGTGCGAGCTTTTCCGGCAACCACGGAAGCTGGAAGAAGAGAACGTACCAGCTCTTGCGCATTTGGGTGAAGTTGCGCCGTACCTGCGCCTTCATCACCGATAGGTGAGGGACGTTGATAACGACCATGCGCGCTACCCGCTCAGGATATTTGGCGGCCACCCACCACGCGACCGCAGCACCCCAGTCATGCCCAACAACAAAGGCCCTTTCATGCCCGGCGGCATCTATGAGGCCAATCACGTCCGCGGCTAATTCATCCAATGTGTAGGCCGCGATCCCATCCGGCTTATCGCTTAAGTTGTAGCCTCGCTGGTCAGGAGCCCACACGCGATAGCCTGCAGCTGCCAGATATGGAATCTGTCGCCGCCAGCCGTACCAGAATTCAGGAAAACCATGCAGGAGAATGACCAATTGACCTGCGCGGGGTCCGTCCTGGACGACGTGCAGATTAATTCCATTTACTGAGATTTGCTGATGTTCCACGATGGTGGTCGCGTATCTTGAGAGTAAGGTTAGCCCACGCTATCTAACGGTTGCGAGCTACCCGCTTGTATGTCCTGGCGGTCAGACCATTTGTGCCTACGCCGCAAGTGCAGGCAGGGAGCGGTTTAGCTGATCAATGTATATCGCTATGGCGCGGTGCGGCCGGTTCCGGCCCGACTCGCAGATTGCTCCAGCGAGCGGTTAGGGCGCGGCCTTAACTGGCTTCCTCAATGCCGCAAAGTAAACCCAAGCAATGAAGACAATCTGAAATGGAAGCCTTGCAAACAGTATCGTTGGCGAGGCGATTTCGGCGAACTCTTCTGCCTTGCGTGCCATTTCAATGTTAGCCGGGAAGACGGCGATCAGCAGGGCTATAAGCCCCCACCCTGCCAGTCTGCGCGTTCCAGGATGTAGCACGCCGAGACCGCCTAAGATTTCGAATATCCCACTAACATAGACGAGAGCCAGCGGAGCAGCGAGATATGTAGGCACTGTCGAAACGTACGCATCGGTGCTTACAAAGTGGTTCACTCCGTTAATAAGAAACCACACCGAGAGTCCAAGAAGAGCGATTCGTCGGAGCCTGTTCTTGGGTAGATCAAGCTTCATAGGTCAGTAAACGGTCGTAGTCTGCGGCC
>CAYZXF010000402.1:0-1879 GCA_964482355.1 uncultured Anaerolineaceae bacterium
CGATGGCCAAAGGGTCTCCAGAAAAAGGCGATGTTTTGCTAATGGTAGGAACTCGAAAGGGGAGCTTTCTGTACTGGAGCGATCCTGATCGGAAGGAGTGGCAGCGCAATAAAAGCCACGACGGTTGGATGATTCATCACATGATGCACGACCCACGCGACAATTCAATCTATGCCGCCACAAACAGCGATGTCTTCGGCGCGGTGGTGCAGCGCAGTTCGGATTTCGGCGAGAATTGGGAACAGCGCAGCGAGAAGCTTGACTATGAGGGCGACGGCGAGCGCCGCGTGCGCAAAGCCTGGCATCTGGCCGTCAAACCTGGCGACTCGCCCGGGCATCTCTACGCAGGAGTCGAGCGAGCGGGCTTGTTCACGACTGAAGACTATGGAGCGACCTGGGCTCCCGTCTCGAGTTTGAACGACCATGCGCAGAGCGAGGATTGGAATCCAGGGGGCGGTGGCTTGATTCTGCACACGATCCAGGTAGATCCGGAAGATCCCAACCGTATCTATGTCGGCATATCAGCCGCGGGTGTTTATCGGTCTGATGATGGCGGGCTAACCTGGGCCGCTAAAAACGTAGGTGTGCGAGCTGATTTCCTCGAGGAGAAATACCCCGAATTCGGGCAGTGCGTGCATAAGTTCGCGATCCACCCGGCCAACCCGGAGGTGCTCTATCAGCAAAACCATTGTGGCGTCTATCGCAGCGAAGATCGTGGGGACACATGGATGGAGATCACGGAGGGACTGCCGTCCGAATTTGGTTTCCCGTTTGCTATCAATGCGCATGACCCCGACACGATCTACGTGATTCCACTCGTGGGATCGGAAAATCGCGTGGTGCCTGAAGGAAAGATGACCGTGTGGCGCAGCCGCGATAAGGGCACCAACTGGGAAGCGCTCACCGATGGGTTGCCGGACGGGGCGTATCTCACGATCCTGAGAGAGGGCATGGCCGTCGATGATTGCGAGAGCAGCGGAGTGTACGTGGGCACCCAGACCGGTCAGATTTTCTTCAGCCCAGATGAAGGCGACCACTGGGAGCTGCTTGCAGACTTCCTGCCGCCGATCTATTCCGTCTCTATCGGCAGGGTAAGCTGAGCGTTCAAGTCCACATCCCCAGCGCGCTTCAAGCTCTCTACCATACGCAGCGGGTCGAGGAAATCGAAGCGGGTACGATCGCCCAATTAGCGGTCGAGCTCAATGAGCGCTATCCGGGAATTCATGATCGGCTGATGGAGCCGGATGGCTCGTTGCGGCGCTACGTGAATGTTTTTGTGGAGCAGGATGACGGGCGCTGGCCCGGAGAGGCAGATACTCAGTTAGAGAACGGTAGGCAGGTGTGGATCGTGCCGAATATTGCAGGAGGCGCAAAGCCTCGATATGCGCCCCCGGTGAGCATATGCGCGGATCCCCTACCCCTTAAACCCCGGTAGTTCCTGAACTAAGTCCCCCTGCTCTACCAGCCAATGCGGGAACCAGGCCACCCCGAAGAGATCGATGTAGATATCCTTCTTCTCAGGAGTTTTCACAAGCTGATCGATCTCTGAGGCCGACTCTATCCATTGGTCGTCGAGCTCGTCGAGCTCCTCCGCCAACTCGTCTTCGAGGTCCTCGAGCTGCCGTTGAAAATCAGCGATCGCTTGTATAGATTCCCCGACGTCGGCCTTGGCTTTGGCGCTCATACGTCGCTTGGTGAGCGAGCCTGAGATTCGTCTTCGGCTGCGCGACCCACCAAATAGAGAGAGCACGTTCTCGGCATGGGTTGCCATTTCTTCCATCTTCCGAGCGGAGTGCTCTGCCTGGTCTTCGGCCAATTCTCGCTCTTGTCTTGAAAGCTTGGACTTCAAGGCATCGATCTTCTTTTCATATTTGCGACG
>CAYZXF010000403.1:0-3575 GCA_964482355.1 uncultured Anaerolineaceae bacterium
GCTTCAATGGGGGGATGATCCTTGCTGCCTTCAAAATACCGCATACCCAGCGCCTTGCGCAGTTTGTGATAGTGCGCCCGGCTGGACCATCCCATGTAGATGCTCATGCCGAGCAGGATGGCCAGAGAAGTCCAGATCCACCCCTGACTCCACCAGCGCCCCATGAAGCCCGCGACAATTCCGCTGACAAGTAGCAGCAAGAACGAAAGCGCAAATGCTGGCCAACTGTAGCCTGAGAGATCCAGCAGGGCGCGCATCCGATCCGGGTCGCGCTCCTTCTGGATCTGAAAAGTCATTACCGTCGTGCCGCCATGCGCGAGCATAAAGCACATGACACCCAAGACATGAATGAACACTACCCAGCTATACATCGTCACTCTCCGTTTAGAAGGGCTTGAACATCATTAGCCAAAGCATAAGAACGAGCGCACCAATTCCGGTTACCGTCAACATCACCGGTCGGCCCTTGGCCTGTTCGGCTGCCAGATCCTCATTTGTCGGGGCCTTAGGATCATCCTTCTTGTCCTTAGGGGCCTTGTACTTTTCAGGGTTGACTGCATAGGAGACGCGGTCGAAGTAGTTTCTGCCGCTGCCTCCCATTACCAGCCCGATCACCAGAAAAATAGCGATTGAGGCCCAGAGCCAGATATCACCCCACCAACGTCCCATGAAACCAAGGACGATCCCGGATATGAGCATGACCATGAGTGAGAGAAACCCGCCCACGCCTCCCAATTCCCGCATCTTCAACAGTATTTCAGCACTCTCTCGGCCCTTCTCGCGCTTGAGCCCAAACGTCGCGCTTGCCGTGGCGCCATGGAACAGGAAGAAGCCCAGCGCGCCCGCAACATGCAAATATAGGATGATCTGATACGCCATAAAAGCACCTCCCCACAATCAACCCTAAGGGCGAAGCGTCCAAGAAACGTTACGGCACACTGTTTTTAACGATCTCGTAGCGCACCCGATGTACAATCGCGACATGGATCTCAAACTCTGGATCCTGGGCTCGCCCAGGATTGAAGTGGGGGGCGAGCCGCTCCACGTGGACACACGCAAGGCGACGGCTCTATTGATCTACTTGGCCGAGCGCGGTGACTCGCAACGACGCGAAAGCCTGGCGGCCATGCTTTGGCCGGAGAGCGACTCATCCCATTCAAAAGCGGCACTGCGACGGACGCTTTCTGCGTTGCGAAAAGCGGTGGGTGGGGAGTGGGTCTCCGCCGATCGTGACAACGTTACGCTAATCGCCCCCTGGCTCGACACTAGAGAATTTCGTGCGCTTCTTGACAGTACTCAGGAGCACGGGCATGTGCCAGGGGAAATCTGCAGGCAATGCCTCGAGCCGCTCTCGGCGGCGGTCCAACTGTATAGAGACAGCTTTCTGTCTGGTTTCACCCTCCCCGATAGCCCCGAATTTGACGAATGGCAATATTTCACGGCACAGTCACTCCTTCGACAGTACGAGGACGCGCTTCACCGTCTGGTTTGGGTTCATGAGCGCAGCCAAAACTACGAACTGGCCATTGATTACGCCCATCGACGATCGGCGCTCGATCTGCTTAATGAGTCGGCGCACCGCGATCTAATGTCTCTCCATGCACGCCTCGGCCAGCGAGGAATGGCGATGCAGCAGTACCGGGATTGTGTTCGGGTGCTCCAAGAGGAACTCGGAACATCTCCGCTCGAAGAGACTGTCGAGCTATACGAGCAAATCAAAGCCGGGAAATTTATTACGGTCGAGCCCCGTAAGGAGATTTCTCTGCTTAAGCCCGAACCGCTGAGCGAGCTCGGCAGATTGCCCCTGGTGGGAAGGCAAGAGGGGTTGGCTCAGATCGAGGCAAGCTATTCCCAGATCAAGCAGAGCCCAAGGTTGGTGCTCATTGAGGGCGAAGCGGGTGTAGGAAAGACGCGTTTGGCAGAGGAATTTCTCGAAGGATCAAACGCGAACGTCCTGCAGGCTCGCTGTTATCCTGGAGAGACATCCGTTGCATATCGCCCTTGGATCGATGCATTGCGTCCCTCGATATCAGCAGATGTCTCGCGGGAAAAGCTCGATACATTACCCCCGATCTGGCTAACCGAAGCCGCCCGGCTGCTACCCGAGATCTCCGATCTTTTCCCGCAGGCGGAACGGCCATCGCCCGAGCCGTCGGCCAGAGGCCAGGATCGATACATGAATGGCCTGATTCAGGTATTGGGCGCGCTGGCCAGCGGCGACGCGCCTGGCGTATTGTTTCTCGACGACCTGCAGTGGGCCGACGAAGCTTCGCTCAATCTTGTTGCCTACTTGATGCGGCGGGGCCCGACACCGCCGCTCTTCGTGCTGGCTACCTGGCGCGCGCAGAGCGCGGCGGATGATCAAAGTCTGCGAGCTTGGACCGCTAGCCTGCCCCCTAATTCTGCGAAGGTCGTTTCCCTAACTCTGCTTACGGAGAAGGATGTGGCGGAGCTGGTGGAATCTATTGGGAGCTCGGCACCCGCCGAGAAGTTATATGAAGAAACCGAGGGCTTGCCGCTCTTTTTGACAGAATATCTTACGGCCTTGGAGGCGGGGACAATCGAAGGCCAAGAGGGGCAATGGCGCTTGCCCACTCCGGTTCAGGAGATTTTGCGAACCAGGCTCAATTCAGTCCCCGGTGCCAGTCAACAGCTGCTTGGTGCAGCCGCGGTTATTGGACGTTCCTTCGAATTTGAGATTCTTCGTTCGGTAAGCGGGCGCAGCCCAGAGGAAACAGTATCCGGATTGGAGGCATTGATTGGAGCCGGCTTCGTTCGTGAGTACGCCGAGCAGCAGCCGCCACTGGGCCCGGCTTACGATTTCAAGCATGACAGATTCCGGGAGCTCGTCCTGGCCGAAACAACCCAGGCCAGACAGCGGCTGCTGCACGGTCGTGCAGCGGAGGCGCTGCTTCGCATGCGCAGGGGGGAAGCAGGCGGAGCGGTGGCGAGCCGAATTGCGCGACATTATGAATTGGCCGGCAACGAAGGCGGCGCAGCCGAGCACTACTTCAAGGCGGGCAACCATGCCCGCAGCCTCTACGCCAACGACGAGGCAGTTTCTCATTATCAGAACGCCCTTGCGCTGGGATACGGTGAGCCCGGACAGCTACACGAAGCTATTGCTGACATGCGGACGCTCATGGGCCAATACGACATCGCAGCTCAGGAATACGAGGCAGCCGCGGCATTTCAGTCCGATGGTCGCGCCGCTCGCATTGAGCATAAGCTTGGCGGCCTCTATGAGCGCTGGGGCAAACGGGATAGCGCCCTCAGCTACTACGAATCGGCTGCTGAAGCGACAGAGGACAACGGGAGTCGAGCGCGCGTCTATGCGGATTGGAGCCTGACCGAGCATCGTCAAGGTCGTGATAGTAGATCGCGCGAGCTGATTGAGCTGGCATTGAGGGATGCAAGAAGTGCGGACGATCCGCGAGCCCTGGCTCAGTGCCATAATATCTTGGGAATTCTTGCCCGAGCCGAAGGAGATGGCGAGGCATCGCAGAACTACCTTGCCGAGAGCCTCGAGTTTGCCGAGCTCTTAGATGAGCCTGGAGCGCGCGCCGCCGCGCTAA
>CAYZXF010000404.1:0-2813 GCA_964482355.1 uncultured Anaerolineaceae bacterium
CATCGGAGTAGGGTTGTCGACATAGTAAAAGTCGAGATTTTGTTCATACCAGATCGAAACAGTAAAGCTGCCTAGATCTGAGATCAGGAACTCGAGGTAATTCTCCCCGTCGTCGCGGAAGCGCACCCCGTACTCACCATCCTCCGGTCCTTCCAGCCGACGCGCATCGACGATCAGCTCGAAGTCAGCCGTATCTTCCAGGTCGCCGAGATAGGTTGAGCTAAGACAACCGAACTCAGAGTTCCTGCATTCGAAACTCCACACATACTTCCCGTTCTGGAGAGCAAAGCTATCGAGGCCGTCAGCCCAGGGAAACGAACCAACATCCCAGAGCCCTGACACTGCATCAAACGTATCGACGATGGCCGCGGTCCATGGCTCTCGCAGCTCGAAGTTGTCGAACTCCCACTCGGCTTGTATTCCAGGTTCGAAAAGATTGACCACCATTCCAACCCGGCCACGCAGCAGCGCATCCTCCTCGATCTCGTCGACGTACTGATCATTGATGAAGAAGTAGAAATGGCCGTCGTTGGCGACCACCGCCACTCGATTGAGAGCGTTCGGCCGGATGGCAGCTGAGCGAGTCAGATCGATCAAGGTGGTCCATTGGCCACCGTCGTTCATGCGCAGCCAGTAGTTCTGCGAATTATCGATATTGAAATTGTAGAAAGTGTCGGCGGCAGTCTCGCGGAACACGATGCCAAAGTCAGCACCCTGGGATCCCCTTAGCTGTTGCGCATCGACCGAGACTGCAAATTCCGAGAGCGGATTCATCGCGGGCGTGTCATGCACGCTCAAGTTATTTGTAGGCAGCACCTCCCAGCGGTATTTCCCATTGTCGAAGGTGAAGCTGCGCGAGCCGAACTCATCTGCCACTTCGCCGAATGGATTCCACTCATTGACGTTTGAATCAAAGCTGTCAGCGATTGTCACCGGCCACCGCGCGGACGGTAGGTCTGCTGGAGAAGAATCTCGAAAGGCGGTCTTGAGGCGCGTTTCTTGCTGCGACTCCTCGCCGGCGGTTGGGCTCGGGGCGAGCTCCGGTACGGCAGTAGCGGATGAGGGCGCCGTCGCCAACGGCGCGGTTGCCAGCTGGCCTGGCGCGGTTGCGATAGCCGATTCGGTAGCGACGGCCGAGCTCGCACTAGAGGCCAAATTAACAATAACAAAGACGCTGACCCCGCAGAGAACGAGAATCGCAATCGCGCCAGCTCCCACTAGCCAGGGTGCGGCACGCCGAACGGTGATGGTTTGTGATTCCGGCTGTACTTCTGGAACCGCCTCCGCGCCTGCCATTGCAGCAGCTTCTGCCTGTGCCAGATCCTCGGTCGGGACTGTGCCGACCTGGCTGGGCTCGTGAACGACTTCCGACTCGGGGATGGCTATTCGTACCGCGCGCACCATGTCCGACGCTGATGCATAACGTTCCTCCGGCCGCTTAGCCATGGACTTCAAGATCACGCTTTCGAGCGCGGGGCTGACATCTGGATTGATATTGCTGGGGGGCGGCAGCGGATCGGTCATGTGCTTGATCACGACCGCCATGGGAGTTTCAGCATCGAACGGCACTCGCCCGGTTGCCATCTCATATAGCAGCACTCCGAGAGAGTAGATATCACTTTGCACTGTGAGCGGATCGCCTCCGCCTTGTTCGGGCGACATGTAGTGAGGGGTGCCGACGATTCCACCGGTCTGCGTGAAGTGTTTAGTGCCTCCCACCATCTTGGCGATGCCAAAGTCAGTCAGGAGGCAGTTACCGCGATTGTCGATCAGTACGTTGCTCGGCTTTACATCGCGGTGGATGAGGCCTTGAGAGTGGGCGTAGTCGAGTGCATCACCCAGCTGAGTCATGATGATTCGGATGCGCTGCAGGCTCATCGGCTGCTCGCCGCGCAGGAGATCTGCCAGCGTGCCAGTCTCTACAATCGGCATGACGATGTAGGTGTAGTCGTCGGCCTTGCCATAATCGTGAACGGGCAAGATGTGCGGATGCTGTAGTTTGGCAATCACCTTGGCTTCTTGTTCGAAGCGGCCGCTAAACTCCGCATCGCGCGCGTACTGTTGGGGGAGAATCTTCAGCGCAACGTAGCGGTCCATTCCAGGCTGATAAGCCTTGTAAACGGACGCCATCCCTCCCTCTCCGAGGGGGGACACGACCTGATATCGGCCTAATTGCTTACCAGTGATGTCTTCCATAGCAAGAAATGATACCGAAACTCGCGGTACGCACCAACTCCTGAATCTGGCCTAGAGGCGGCTCTCGACGGATTGTGGGAGGCACCAACTCCGGAATCTGTCCTAGGTGCGGCTCCCAACCTGATGGAAGCTGCGTATCGAATTCGAACGCGCTACTCGACCGCAGCCAGAGGAATACCTTTGACCTCGAGAAAAGCACGCAACGCGCCGAGAACATCGTCGATGTCGCCAGCAGTCACGGTCGGGCCCATGTGGCCGACCCGGAAGATACGGTCCTTCAGAGTTTTGCCAAGCCCGCCGGAAATCATAATACTGTGCTCATCTCTCAAATAGCCAAGGAGCTCACCGATCTTCACCCCCTCCGGTGCGAATATCGCGGTGAGTACAGGGGCGAGCTGATCATCCGGGGTTAGAGGTTCCATCCCCAGCGCCCGAACCCCGTTCCGAAGCCTCATCGCCATCTGCGTGTAGCGCTCGATACGTCGATCTACGCCCTCTTCCAACAGCGTTCGGAGCCCGGTGCGCAGCGCGTAGATATTGTTGGTCGCCACGGTCACAGGATGTGGATGCCACGGTCCCCACTCGTTTGCAAATCGACGCCAGGTTTCGAGGTTCAG
>CAYZXF010000405.1:0-1507 GCA_964482355.1 uncultured Anaerolineaceae bacterium
GTATAAACTTCCTCGCTAACGATAACCAGCTCAGGATCAAGGGCGTAGGCTTCAAATGCGCCGTCAACTTCGCTGTGATCGGTGATCGCGAGCTTATCAATGCCCTTCGCCCGAGCCGTCTCTAAGAGACGCTCTGGCATCATGAGGCAATCCTTTGAGTGGTAGGTATGGCAGTGAAGTTCGGTGAGAATTTTCGCCATGATCAGCCAGCCAGTCCGGGAATCCCTCGCAGGGAGGCCGCGCGCCGCACCGAATTGCGAATAGACTCTGCAACCACGAGCTCGGTCAAGTAGGCAACCAGGTCAAAACGCGCCTCTACTTCGCCAGTTGCTAGCGCGAAGGCAATATCTCCATCGTGAGTTGTGTGGGTAGGTCGGATAGCCATTACCAGCCCGTTCTGGGCGTGCTGGGCCACGCGATTTACATCGACCTTACTCAGTGCAGCATTTGATGCCGCAACGATGAGGGTAGTGTTGGTTCCCTCGGGAATCTCAGGTTCTCTGGCAAGATGCTGCAGCGGATCTTTATCTGCAAACCAGCCTTCATCTGGCCTGCGGGCTCCGGCAAGCACGCTTCCGTCCTCATTCAGAACATCGCCCACACAGTTCGTTACAGCCGCGGCTCCTACGATCAATCGCTTCCCACTTTCGAGCATGATTTCCTCGGCGGCGGTGCCAAATCCGCCCTTCATAATGCCTTCGAACCCTGCCCATTTCCCAACCGTTACTCCGGCACCTGCGCCAACATTGCCCTGAGCGACTTCTTCCGCCTTAGCAACCTGGCAGGCCTGATACCCCATCTCTGCATCAGGTCGGCGCTTTCCTTCGCTGAAGAATAAGTCGTAGACAACCGCCGCAGGAACGATCGGCACAGTTGCTCGTGGAGTCCAGTGTCCGAGATCGTTCTCCTCGAGGTATCGAACCACCCCATCGGCCGCTGCCAACCCAAAGGCGCTGCCTCCCGTCAGCAATACCGCTGTGACATCTTCAACATGCTTGTCGGGTGCGAGCAGGGCTATTTCACGGCTGCCCGGCGAGGGCCCACGGACGTCGACTCCTCCCACCGTGTTCTTTGGGCACAGGATGACGGAACAGCCCGTATGGTGTTTGTTATCGGTCGCATGACCGACCAGGATGCCGGGTACTTGTGTGATCATTTTCAGCAAATCCAACGGATTCTAAGCGATTAGTTCAAGCTTAAGCGAGAAGCGCACCACTCGGGGTGCGCTTCGATCGATCGGTCCTCTTTGGCAAAGAGGCAGTTTCGCTTTTGGTGGGTTGGTTAGCTCTCCCAGTAGCCCAGCAGCAATCCACGCTGGTTAGGGTGGCGCAGTCTTCGAAGAGCCTGGGCCTCCAGCTGGCGGGCGCGCTCCCGGGTCACCCCGAGATGATTCCCAATGGCCTCCAGCGTGTGCGGCTTGCCATTTTTCAAACCATAACGAAGCTCCAACGCTTCGCGCTCCCTTGGTGGAAGCTCCTCGAGTGCTACGCGAACATCATCGCCTAAC
>CAYZXF010000406.1:0-7403 GCA_964482355.1 uncultured Anaerolineaceae bacterium
CGGCATAAACGTCGTCGTGGACCCGTATTTCACGGACAACCCGGCTGCCACCGCCAAGGCGGAAGAGGTTGAGGCCGACTATATCTTGATCACCCACGGCCACGGCGATCACGTGGCGGATGCGGTGCCGATCGCCAAGCGAACCGGCGCCATAGTTGTCAGTGTTAATGAGATCGCTGGCTGGTTTCAGAAACAAGGCATCGAAGCCCATGGTCAACACCTCGGCGGCGGGCACGATTTTCCCTTCGGCTACGTGAAACTTACGCTCGCGCTACATGGTTCGGCTTTGCCAGATGGTTCCGATGGGGGAAATCCGTGTGGTTTTCTGATCACCACAGCCGGTGGCCAGAAAGTTTATCTTGCGGGTGATACGGGTCTGTTCGGCGACATGGCCCTGATTGGTGAGGAGCGGCTGGATCTTGCGGTAATTCCTATCGGGGACAACTACACAATGGGACCTGATGATGCGCTCCGTGCGGTGAAGCTGCTGAAATCGAAACATGTTATTCCAGTCCACTTTAATACCTGGGAACTGATCGAGCAGGATGCCGACGCATGGGCCGAGCGCGTCCGATCCGAGACTGACACCGAGCCCCATGTTCTCCGGCCAGGGGACACCTTCGCCCTCTAATTTCCAGACCCGGCAGATCATCTGGCTCCTGGAGCCCGGATCCGCCTTTCTTACATTGAATCTCCTTGGATAGAAGACTCTCAACCTGGCTTCGGTTGGCCGGCCTGACCCTGCTCGCGCTCGGTCTGGGAATGGCAACCAATACCCTGGATCCAGCGCTGCTCAGTCTCAAAGTGGCCGAGCTCGCGCCCGAGAATCGAAACACCGCTCTCGGTTTGATTGCCGCGGCTGGACTCCTGGTTGCTACCCTAACTCAACCTATTATTGGAGCCCTCTCGGACCGCACGAAAGCTCCGCTCGGGAGGCGTGTGCCCTACATGATCGTCGGCACGCTGTTGGCGGTCGCATTCTTATTTGTCGTAGCTCTAGCCCCGTCCATCGGGGTTCTCCTGCTCGGTGTTCTGGTCTATCAGTTCGGAGCGAATACCGCCCAAGCTCCTTGGCAGGCCCTGCTTCCCGATCAACTGCCAGCTTCCTTGCGAGGAGCTGCCTCGGGGCTGAAGAGCCTGTTCGAAATCTTCGGTTTTATCCTTGGGCGAAGATTCGCGGGATATATGGTTGCCGAGGGCACTCCGCAGTCCGCGGTGCTAGCCGCCTCTGTCGTTCTCATTGTGACCATGGTTCTCACCTCACTGGCCGCCCGATATCGCAGTGGAAAGCGTTCTTCCAAAGGCGATCAGCCGTCAAGCAAGAACTCGCCTGAGGTCGCTGACCAAGATGCTTCCCATGAAGTCTCAGGTGAGAATGCTATCGAAAGTGCGCTAGAAGCTTCCCCTGGATTCTCTGCTTTTCTCAAACGGAGTAATTGGCCAAAAGGCTTCGGATGGTGGTTTGTGAATCGCGCCCTCTTCTGGGCCGCAATTATTGCCCTCAACAGCTTCGTTATCTTTTACATGGAGGACGTGGTGGGGATGACATTTTCTGAGGCCTCCCGCCTATTTGGGGATCTTTCGGTGGTCCTGGGAGTATCGCTGTTGATCATCACCATCCCTGCTGGACGGCTTTCCGACCGGCTGGGCCGCCGACCGATCATCCTGGCTGCCTGCGTTGTTGCGGTGGCTGGAAATTTGCTGCTTCTGTTTGCGCGCACGCGACCGGCGTTGATTCTAGGCGGGGCCGCGCTGGGTATGGCGACTGGAGTATTTCTAAGCGCCAGCTGGGCCCTGGCCACAGATCTGGTCCCTCGAGGGATGGCTGCCCGTTATCTAGGCATCGCGAACATTGCCACCGCCGGCGGGAGTTTCCTCGCTCGGTTGGCCGGGGGTGCGCTTATCGATCCTATCAATCGGCTAACGGGGACTGTGGAAGCGGGGTATTTGACGCTCTACTCGCTGACCCTGGTTGCATTCGCGGTCGCAGCATTCGCCGTGACGCGGCTGGATATTGGAGAGATTCGTGGATCGTCTTAGCTCAGGGGCAGCGCGATCGTAAAGGTTGCCCCTTTGTCAGGCCCCGGGCTCTCAGCCCAGACACGCCCCTCGTGTGCCTCAGCAATGGCTTGGACAATAGATAGTCCCAAACCCATGCCCTGGTGGTGACGCGTCATATGGTTTTCAACCTGATAGAACTGGTCGAAAATCTTGTGTACCTGGTCTTCCGGGATCCCCGAACCTGCATCGACCACGCTGAGCCAACCCTCGGAACCATGCTTTTCCAAATTGAGTTGGATTTGTCCCTTCGCCGGTGTGAAGTGCATGGCGTTATTGAGCAGGTTGATGATCGCCATCGACACTTTCGGCACATCGATGTTGGCTTTCAGCGGTTCCGAAGGCAGATTGATCGTCAGCACCTGGCCTTTGGCCGCGATCAAGTCTGATATTTCTTCTTGTGCTGCGCGCGCAGCATCTTGCAGCGGCCGCTCATGAAGATCCAATTCCTTGGACCCGACCTTCATGGTGTTGATGTTGGTCATGTCCTCGATCAGGCCCCGCATCCTCAGCGCCTGGTTCAGGACCGTCTCCGCGTGTTCTGACGATTCCCCGCCCGCTTCCTCCTGCAATAATGCCGCATACCCAAGGATGATTCCTAGCGGCGTGCGCAGTTCGTGTGAAGCGATCGAGATGAAATCGGTTTTCATGCGATCGAGTCGACCGAGCTCTTCGTAGGCTCGCTTGAGGGCATCCAGCAATCGCGCGTTATTGATGGCGACCGCAGCAGTCGAGGCGATGATTTCCAGGGTCCGCGTGTCGTCTTCTGTAAACTCACCCCCGCGCTTGTTAAGCGCCTCTAACACTCCGATGACCTCGTTGCGAATGGTCATCGGAACCCCAATGAGGGATCGCGTTTGCAGCTCGGTTTTGGCATCTACCTGCTGAAAGTGGCGTGGATCCTTGGCTACTTCGTTGATGATCAGGGGTTCGTTCTTGCGATAGATTGTCCCGGCGATGGAACCTTCCATTGGAACCGGTATCCGGCGCAGCTCGTCCGGATCTCCGCCAGTTGCGGCTGCAAAATAAAGATCGTGCGTGTTTTCGTCAAGAAGCAGGATTGAGGCGCCCTCGCTGTTGAGCAGGTCGGTGGCCATCTTGATGATGAGCTGTGGCAGCCTGTCGGGCTCCAGCGTGGAATTTAGCGTGAGGCTGATCTCAACGAGCTTGGAGCGTTGATAGACAAGCTCTCGGAGCCAGTCCAGTTCTGCCTGTAGGTCTTGAGCGCCCTGAACGGCCATGCGCTAAGTGTATTCGAGAGCATAGGGCTTGTCTACAAATCGCCTCTGACTCCGCGGTATACTTCGCGATCGCGCGTAATCGCGTGCGAAAACGCGCAAATTATGAGAATATCTGTCCTTCAGGAGAACCTGGCCCGCGGGCTTACCACTGTCGCGCGCGCCGTATCCCCCCGCAGTACGCTCCCCGTTCTAGGGAACGTTTTAGTCGCTACCGAAGATGGTCGTCTCCGCCTCTCGGCTACAAATCTCGAGCTGGGGATCACCGTCTGGGTCGGTGCCAAGATCGAAGACGAAGGGTCGACGACAGTTCCGGCCCGCACCTTCGTTGACCTGGTCAACACTCTGCCTTCGGAAACGGTCGAGATGGAGTTGACGACCCGCACCCAGACTCTCAATGTCCGATCCGGTACCTTCAACAACAACATCAAGTGCATCGACGCTCAGGAATTCCCTCCGATGCCGCCGGCGGATCTAGAGGACGGGATCGAGCTGGAGCTTACTGACCTCCGAGAAATGATCTCCCAGGTCACCTTTGCTGCTTCTTCCGACGACGCACGTCCAGTGCTCACAGGAGTGCTGGTTGAAATCGTGGGCCAAAAAATGACCCTGGCGGCCGCGGATGGTTTCCGGCTGTCCGTTCGCACAGCCGAGCTATCAGATGGTCCCGACCGTTCAGTGAAGGCCATCATTCCAGCCAGAGCGCTCACCGAGCTCGCACGCATCGCAGGCGACGATGAGGAAACGGTCCAGATGATCCTGCCGTCGGATCGCAGTCAGGCGATCTTCCGCGGGCGTGACTTCGAGCTGGTTTCCCAGCTGATCGATGGGGCTTTCCCCGACTATCAGGGCATCATTCCGGCCAGCCACAGCAGCCGCACCATCATCGCAACTGCAAGCTTTCTGCATGCCTGCAAGGCGGCCGATATTTTTGCTCGAGAGTCTGCACACTCGGCGCGGCTCAACATTACCCCCGGCGACGGCGATGGTCCTGGCACGGTCGAAGTCACCGCCACGGCCGCTGAAACGGGCTCCAACGAGATCACAGTCGACGCGACGATTGAAGGCGAACCTATTGAGATCGCATTCAACGTGCGGTTTCTGGTCGAAGTGCTGAGCGTTGTCGAATCTTCCAGCGTGGCGCTCGAGACCAGTGGCCCGGCTTCACCGGGTGTGATCAAGCCGGTGGGCCGTGACGACTTCTTGCACGTCGTCATGCCCATGCACCTGGGCCGCTAGGCGCACTCGGCGCTTCTCCCTTAATTCCACCTTCCAGTAGCGCGCGCCCAAGACTATCCGCCAGCCAACCTCCAAGCCCTTGCGAATAAGGCACACTACACTTATGTCAATTCGCTTAGTGGTTTCTAGCATGCGTTAGCCGCGGCGGCCGCAAATCGGTCTTTTGATTCCGGCCTGCACGAGCCCGACAGCTACAAATCCCTCTTTTGATTCCGGCCTGCGCTCGCTAGAATACAGACAAGACGCGAATGGCATTCGACCCCGACGGCTTCCCCAAAGTACTGACGCTGCTGCTCGAACTACACGAGTACCCTGTTCTGGCGCCACTGATCCGGGAGCATATGCGGGAAGAGATGTTCAAACGCGGCGTGATTACGAAAGATGCTTTCGAGCTTGAAGTGCTCGAAAAGTCAACCCAGTCTCGCGAACGTGAAGGCCTGGGCGATCAAGACGGCATGGAATCTCCAGATGTTTGGATGAACCGGCTGCGCATCACTCGCGACAACATGACCGATTTCTATTTCGCCTATAACCTTCCGCACGAGCTTTTCGAAACGATCGTCAGACAGACGCTGACCGATCGAGGCCAGGCCAGGGACGTCGTGCTCACCTTCCATCCAGAGTTGGCTCCCTGGGACATGCTCTTCGCGCAAGGTGAAGCGTACGAAGCGCTGCCCGATGCGGAGCGAGCGGATTTGAAACATCACCTCCAAGAGATCAAGGTCGTACTGATTAAGGCCATGATCAGCGATCACCTGGAATATGTCGGAATCGCCAAGGACTGGTTTTCGATTGAGGATTTGCGGGCCGTACGCAAGCACCGTATCGGGCGCGGCAAAATCGGGGGAAAGGCCGCCGGAATCGAACTGGCTCGCACCATTCTCAAACAGTCCGCCGACAAGAAAGTATTGGATCGAATTCGGTTCCCGAGATCCTGGTTCTTGGCGGCAGATGTGTTCTATCGGTTCAATCAGTTCAACAACTTTTTTGACTTTGCTAATCAGAAATACAAGAGCGAGGAGGAAATCCGGGAGGAATATCCGGCCATTCGCCAACGTTACGAAAACGGCCGTTTTCCCGAGGAGTTTGTCGAACCGCTGCGCGAAGCGCTTGAGGAATTGGGCCCAACACCCTTAATCGTGCGTTCCTCCAGCTTATTGGAGGATTCGTTCGGATTTTCGTTCGCGGGTAAGTACGAAAGCATTTTCTGTGGAAATCAGGACACTCCAAAAGAGAATCTGCGCCGGCTGCTGCAGGCGATCGCCGATGTCTACTCTGGCGTCTACAACCCCAACGTCCTGCTATATCGCAGAAGCAAGGGGCTGCTGGATTATGACGAACGTATGGCGGTTTTGATTCAGGAAGTCCGCGGTCGGCAGATGAACGGATACTTTCTTCCCGACGCTGCGGGTGTGGCGTTCTCTCAAAATCAATACCGTTGGAGTCCAATGATCGATCGCGAGGCCGGCTTCGTGCGCCTGGTATGGGGCCTGGGAACCCGCGCCGTCGATCAGGTCGGAAACGACTACCCGCGATTGGTGGCGCTCAGCCACCCCGAGCTGCGGCCGGATCGTGACCCGGATCGAATCCGTCGCTACTCCCAACACAATGTAGACCTGATCGATTTGAAGGCCAATGGAATGCGAACGGTTCCCGTCAATGAAGTGCTGGATGGCCGGACGCCTCATCTGCGCTGGATCGGCCAGCGCTATCAGGGCGGAATGCTGCAGGATTTCATCACCGCGCCGCTATCGCTGCAGCCAAGCGAAACGGTGATCACATTCAGCGGCTTGTTGCGCCATACGAGTTTTGCCAAAGACATGAAGCACATCTTGCAAACTCTAGAAACAGCATATCGGCGGCCTGTTGATGTTGAGTTCTTGACATTGCTTGGAGATTCACCACAAGATCAGGACCTTTACTTGCTGCAGTGTCGACCGCAGAGCCAGTTGGAGCTGGAGAGCGTTGAGCTGCCGGCCAGCGTTCCCGAAGACCGACTGCTTTTCGCCAGCCGAAGGTTGGTACCCGATGGGCGGGTCAGCGGTATTCGCTATATGGTCTACGTCTCACCCTACGGCTACGCAGGAGATATCAGCGACGCCGATCGATCGGCTCTTGCCCGGTTGGTAGGCCGGATTAACGCTCGGCTGGCGGATGAGTCCTTTATTTTGATGGGCCCGGGTCGATGGGGCACTCAGAATCCCAGATTGGGTATCCCAGTTGGCTATGGGGATATTTATCACGCCAAAGCGCTTATTGAAGTCGTGGCCGATGATCAGGCGCCAGAGCCCTCCTACGGCACGCACTTTTTCCAGGATCTGGTGGAAACGGGAATCTATCCGCTGGCGGTTGCGCTTGAGAATTCAGAGGATGAGTTCAATCGAGAGTTTTTCGAGAATTCGGAGAACGTGCTTGCTCAGCTGCTTCCGGACGAAGCCAAATGGAAAGACCTGGTAAGCGTCATCGAACTACCGGACGACCTGCGAGCCGAATTGGTCATGAATGGCGCGGCCAGCAAAGCGATCGCCTTTTTGAAGTCGATCGAACCGCAATAAGGTAGCCCTCTTCATCGACATTCTCGGGTTCAAGTCGCATGCTGCGCATGCTAACGCGCCCAGAATGGACGATGATCGGTCTTCCAGCCGTGCTCACCCCTGAGAGGGACAAATGCTACCGGCGCAATTCGCTCCTGGCTGAACGCCCCACCTTTCCCTTTTCGCCAACGCTCCAGCGTCTGCCCCTCTTGAGTGCCGACCGGTACGACCAAACGTCCACCGGCGGCTAGCTGCTCCTTGAGTGGCTCCGGGGGTTTCGGCGCGGCGGCCGTGACCACGATCGCGAGATAGGGGGCGTGCTCCGGCAGACCGT
>CAYZXF010000407.1:0-4230 GCA_964482355.1 uncultured Anaerolineaceae bacterium
TACTGCCTCGCCAGCGCCCTATGGTATTTGAGCTCTTCGGACTCCATGTGGCTGACGTTGTCTTCCTCCAGGTCTACCCGCACCCAATGGATCTTGCCGGTGAATTTGTTGTTCTCGCCCTCAGCATAATCATTCGTCACCGGGAGAGCCAAATCCCCGCCGACATCGAGTGTCTCATCGGCCGAGTAGAAAAACGGAACGGTCTTATCGATCTTCCCCTCAGCTACCTTCTTGTCGTTGACATGGATCGTGCCAGTACCCCCTCCACCCGGTGCGTCTCCCTCGAAGTTGAAGTGGTAACGGATGTTGACCGTGCCGGACGGCAGCTTTTCTTCACCGCCTACATAGAAGTACTCCACATCGAACAAGTTGTGACAGTACTTGGCTGCCCCGTCCTTGACATACAAGCTCCACCCTGCAAACCGTCCACCTTGTGCGAGGATCACGCCACTCGCCCCTTCTTCGGGAATTTCAACCTCCGCGGTGACGGTGTGTGATCGATTTTTAACGTTCAACACTGTCATTTCCGCCAAGTGGGTCATGCCGGGGTAGAAGGTCATCGATTCTCTTCCGGCAGGGAGATCCGGTCGCCCGGCGATAGCTGGGTTAAAGCGCTCACCAGTACGGTCATCGAGTGGAAAAACGTTGTATTTAGAAGCTTCGATCAGGAACAGTTCCTGGAGCTCGCGCAGCTTCTCTGGCATCTCCTTGGAGAGGTCGCGGGCCTGGCTCCAATCCTTGGTGGTGTCGTAGAGCTCCCATTTGTCCTCGGAGAATTTTGGCAGCTGAACCGTGCCCATTTCCCACGGCGTCCGGTGTTTCGTCACAGCGGTCCAGCCCTCATGGTAGATGCCCCGGTTCCCGAACATTTCGAAGTACTGCGTCACGTGCTGATCTTCAGCCTTGGCATCGTCGAAGCTGTAAGCCATGCTGACGCCTTCAATGGGCTTCTGGGCGACGCTGTTGACCATATAAGGTTCCGGCAACCCGGCCACTTCCAGAATGGTAGGCACGATATCAATGACGTGGTGGAACTGCTGCCGGACTTCTCCCTTGGCCTTGATGCCTTTCGGCCAGGAGATAGCCGTGGCGTTGCGGGTGCCGCCGAAGTGAGAGGCGACCTGCTTGGTCCACTGATAGGGGGTATTCATGGCGTGGGCCCAACCGACCGGGTAGTGATTGAACGAGGTCGGGCTGCCCAGCTCATCCACTCGGGGGAGCATGTCCTCTAGCGTTTGCGAGACGCCATTGAGATTCATGATTTCGTTGAAGGTGCCGTCCAGGCCACCCTCGGCGCTAGCGCCGTTGTCCCCGGCGATGTAGATGAAGAGTGTGTCTTCATATACCCCTAATTCTTCGAGGGTATCGATCAAGCGCATCACCTGATCGTCGGTATGCTCAGCAAAACCGGCATACACCTCCATCATGCGGGCGTAAACTTTCTTTTGGGTTTCGTTCAGCTCATCCCAGGCGGCGACCCCATCGGGTCGGTCGGTCAGCTCGGTGTCCTCGGGCACTATGCCAATCTTTTTCATATTCGCCAGGGTTTCCTCGCGCACTGCGTCCCAGCCCTTATCAAACTTACCTTTGTACTTCTCGATGTACTCCTGCGATACATGATGTGGGGCATGGGTGGCGCCGAAGGAGGTGTACAGGAAAAATGGCTTGTCGGGCGTCATGGTGTGGATGCCGCGCATCCAGGAAATGGCCTTGTCCACGATATCCTCGGAAAAGTGATAGCCATCATCAGCCGTGCCCCAGGGTTCGACCGGGTAGGTGCCCAAATACAAAGTGGGCGACCACTGGTTGGTCTCGCCGGCCACAATGCCGAAGAACTTTTCAAAACCATCGCCGGTCGGCCAGCGGTCGAAGGGACCCGATATGCTGACCTCCCACGTCGGCGTCTGGTGCATCTTGCCTACCGCGCCCGTGTTGTATCCGTTTAGGCGTAGCATCTCCGCCACGGTGGAGACGGTGTTGGGGCGCACGCTGTCGTTGCCTGGCGCGCCGGTGGCAACTTCGGCCACCGAACCCATGCCGGCCGAGTGGTGGTTGCGCCCAGTCAGCAATGCCTGCCGCGTCGGCGAGCACAGCGCGGTGGTATGGAAGCGGTTGTAGACCAAGCCGCCGTCTGCGACCTTTTGCATTGCGGGCATGTTGCAGGGACCGCCGGAGACACTCGGCGCGCCGAAGCCCATGTCGTCGATCAGAACGATGACCACATTGGGCGCGCCCTTGGGTGGGCGCAGCGGCTCAATAGCTGGAAACTCTGCCTTGCGGGCGTCCAGCGCCATTTTGCCTTTAGATGGAATGTCAGGGATCGGCAGGATTTCCCGTCCGGTTATTTCTGGTTTCTGCGCCATTGAATCTAAATCCTTTCTTTATTGAGGATCAAAGCTCGACTAGTAATTACGAATTAGACAAGATGTAATTGTGTCCTGACCAGCCAGACGGTCTATATGATAATAAGAATGCCGCATTTTTCCATACGTACAAAGACGTATTCTCCGCAGGGACGAAAATTTCCCGCCCGTCGATCAATGTTGCAGCATGCGGAGATAAGGGAGTTGGCTAATCGTGAGCGGGCCGCAGTCAAAAGCCGAGGATCACAAAATGGAGGCGCTAAAAATGACTAATAAAGACGACGTCCCAGTTGGCGGTGGTGGTTTGCTCGCTCAAGCCCCTGAAAGATCGCCACGCTCAGCGGCGGTCGCTGGAATCGTATTCTCGCTTCTGTTGGCCACCAGCATGCTTTTGAGGTCAGATATCTCCTATGCAACACTGTTGGAATCGGGAGTGGAAGTGTTAGAAACCAACGCTGAATCCATTACATGGAGCATACGGTTGATTCCCTTCGCAGGGATTGCCTTTCTCTGGTTTACAGGAGTGATACGCGATCGTCTGGGAGATCGAGAGGACCGGTTCTTTGCGACGATCTTCCTGGGCAGTGGCATCTTGTTTGTCGCCCTGCTTTTTATCGAAGTCGCCGTTATTGGCGCGCTTTTCACTAGCTATGCGTCGGCCGCCGACCTGATGGTGGACAGCGGCATTTTTATTTTTGGCGTTTCACTAGCGAATGAACTTCTCACCAACTTTACGCTACGAATGGCCGCGGTCTATATGCTTTCGATCGCTACGCTCTGGACCAGAGCTCGAGTCATGCCTCGTTGGGCGAATCTCCTAACCTTTGTCCTAGCAATAGGCTTCTTATTTTTTGCCAGTGAGATTAGGGAGGCCAGATTCTTGTTCCCTGCCTGGGTCTTCGTGATGAGCGCCTATATCTTGATTGCGAATCGACGACTCAGGCCGCTCAAAGCGAAAGAAGCGGGATGAAGTCCGCTTAGGGCCAAGTCTCGAACTGCCGCTGCAGATCGATCAGCGTTTGCTGGCTGACCTGTAGAAGCCCCTCCTGGGGCCGGTCGAGATCGACGATCAGCAGGATCACCGCCACCATGACCAGGACCAGCGCGCCCGCCGCAACCAGATGGCGTTCTCCGGCCAGGCCGCTGTGAAATCCCACCACGCCCACCGACAGCGCTGTGACAAATAAGATCGCCAGCCAGATGCTGGGCTGGAGTCGGTTTAACACCGCCGCGAGGCGGTCGGCGTGCACGTCAATGACAAGGTTCAGCGATTCCACGAAACCCACAATAAGTTCGGACCCGGGGTCTGCAAGGGCAACAGCCTCTGTCAGGGACCACAGTTCGGCGTGGATTTCCTCGGAGCGAGTCACTACCCCGGCGAGAAGTGAAGAGTCTGCTTCGGTCGCCGCCGCCAATCGGATGTCCACATATTCACGAAGTAGTTGACGAACTTCCGTCTGATCCGGCTCGGGAAGAAATCCCGCTCGCAAGAACGCGGTCCCGACCGCCTTGCCTTCTTCGACGACCAGCTGCCGGCGGGTGTTGTGGCGATCTGCGGCACCACCCGTTTGGAACACAATCAAAAAAGCCAACAGGGCTAGCGTGGCCCCAACCAGGGGATTGGCTACCCCCTCGGATTCATCACCAGAGCGCCTGCGCCACCATAGGCCCAGTCGGTAACCGCCTTCGGCCACAATGAGTGCGGCCACGACAATCAGCAAATAGAGCGCCCCGATGGGGATTGAGTCTAGTATTGGTGTTGGCGTCATATCGTGGACTCCGATGAATTTCTATCGTTTGAACTTTCACAGCCGAAATGGAAGCGAGATCCAGCTTGAAGTCTATTGGGAATTAGAAACGGAAAAGA
>CAYZXF010000408.1:0-9059 GCA_964482355.1 uncultured Anaerolineaceae bacterium
AAATTACGATGCGGCCCTCGCTCAATTCGAGCCGGCGCTGGCAACTGCCAGAGAGCTTGGAGATCGAGCCGCAGAGGCCCAAGCGCTGAGCGAGCTAGGAAGAGTCAAGGGGACCTGGCAGCAGGATTACGAATCCGGCCAGGAGTACCTGGACCAGGCGATGGAAATCGCAGTCGAGTTGGATGACAAACCCATTCAGATGTTCGTCCTGCGTCAGCTGGGCAACTTGGGGTCTTTCATCGGCGAGCTCGAGCAATCCCTTGAGTATCTGGAGCAAAGCCTGGCTCTGGCCGAGGAACTCGGCGACAAAGAATCGCAGGCAAACGCGCTAAACAGCCTTGGCCTCACAGCGAGCGCACTGGGTCAGTATGAGGAAGCCAAGGAGTGGTATTCGCGGGGAATGACGATCGCGGAAGAGCTGGGTGACCGGACGATCACGGCCATGATCACAGGGAACGACGGATTTGCTTCGATGATGTTGGGCGATCAGGAGCGCAGCAAGCAGTCCGCGCTGCGAGCAGCGCAGATGGCCAGAGACGTAGGCAGCGACTACCTGCTAGCCGGAGCGCTCGCCGGCGTGGCAAGATCTCTGATCACGGAGGGCAATCCTGAAGACGCAGTGGAACTTCTGGATGAGTCATTGCGCATTTCGGGCGCGATGAGATCTGACTCCTTCCAGGCCTTCACGCTGACGGAGTATGCGCGGATTCGGGCGATGGAAGGCGAGGCTGTAATAGGTTTAGAGTGGATCGGTCTGGCGAAGAGCTACCCTGGGAACGAGTATTGGCCGCGGCTTTACTTCGAACGGGTCACAGAAGAAATCAGGGGCGATCTGAATGATGAACAAGTCGAAGCTGCATTTGAGCATGCAGCGGAGCTGGACCTGAAGGTGGTGGTCGCTGAGCTGCTGGGCGAAACCGTGGACGAAGATGAGTAGGCCACGCTGGAACCAAGATTCCCCCAGCTAGCCTATCTGGAGACATTCTGAAAGCGCTCACATCCGACACGAGGGCGCTTTTCGTTTAGGTTAGCTGCCCTCGGTTAGAATCTGCTGCAAGGGCTCGTGGAGATGACCGTTGGTCGCCAACAAGGTCTCATCGCCGCCGATCACCTTTTCCCCGCCGTCAAACGTTGTAACTACGCCACCCGCTTCCTGGGTTATCAGCACGCCCGCCGCCCAGTCCCACGGATTGAGGCGCAATTCCCAAAACCCATCCAGGCGACCCGCAGCAACATATGCCAGATCGAGCGCGGCTGAGCCGAGCCGCCGGACCCCACGAGTAAGCTTCGACAGCTTATTGTAATGATTGAGGTTGTTGTCCGCGTTGGTGCGGATGTCGTAGGGGAAGCCAGTGACCAGCAAGCTGTCCTCCAGGGTGCGCGTCTCTGAGACCCGCAGGGGCTTATCGCCAAGCCAGGCGCCACCGCCCTTGATGGCGTGGAACAGCTCATCTCTGGCGGGATCGTAGATGACCCCCAGAGCCAGCGAATCGTTCGACATTAGCCCTATTGATACGGAATAGAACGGCAATCCGTGAGCATAATTGGTGGTGCCGTCGATAGGATCGATCAACCAAAGGTGCTCCGCATCTCCCCCGACTTCTGGGCTGCTGGTTCCTTCTTCGGCCAAGATGCGATCTTCCGGGTAGGCCTCTACGATGCCCTTTACCAGCATCTGCTCGGCTTTTAGATCGTAGTCGGTTACGAGGTCTGTGGGGCCTTTACGAGATACCTGTATCGAGGAGTTTTGGCCTTCAAGAATGAGCCCGCCTGCGCGGCGGGCGAGTTCGATAGCCAGCTGTAAACGGTCATTCATCAGGATTCGGCCACAGCCCCAGCTTCTAAACGCTTACTGACGGTTTCTAGCTCCGCCTCAAGCTGGCTTCGCTGCACTTCGGTCTGAACCAGAAGCGCCTCAAACATAGGCCGCTGTTCGTCCGGAACAGTATCCACCAGACGTTTGGCGCGGTTGATCTGCTCATTCTTGTCGGCCAGCTTGGCCTCTAAACGTTCCTGATACCCGCGGTAAAAATCCACGTTTGATATTGGCGGGGGGAGTGTGGAGGCATCCTGAGTCAATACTTCAGCCACAGTGAGCAGAAGCTCTTCGGCCTCTACCGGCTTCTCGAGAAAACGAACCGCTCCCAGGCTAATTGCGAAGGCCTTGTCCGCCTCCGAAATGTAAGTTGCGGAAACGAAAACAATCGGGATGTCCTGGGTCTTTGGGTTGCTCCGGATCTTGTGAGCGAACGAAAATCCGTCGAGCTTGGGCATCAAGACGTCGGTCAAAATAAGAGCCGGCTTTTCGACGGAGACAATGCCCAACGCCTCATCCCCATCGCGTGCCGTGATGACGGAATAGCCCTTGTACTTGAGCGTCACTTCCATGAGCTCAAGCAGGTACGGTATATCTTCGACAATGAGAATGGGGCCGAGGTTCATCCCTAAATTGTAGCGGAATCGGTTTCGCGTGCTACACCGCTAAAAACTCGTCGATATGACCGAGCAACTCTTTAATGTCGCTGGGCTGCGTGTCTCCCATGTGGCCGATGCGAAAAGTTTTATCTTTTAAGGGGCCGTAACCGTTGGCCAGGGTCATATCGTGCTGGGCGAGATGGGTGTTCAGAGCTCCTATGTCCGTCTCCTGCGTGTTGAGAATTGCGGTGACGGTTCGAGATCGATGCCCCTCCGCTGCGAACAGCTCAAAGTGCTGCTCAGCCCATGCCTGAATCATCGCCCCCATCTGCTCATGGCGAGTCTGCCTGGCCTCCAGACCTTCAGCAAGCATGCGATCTAATTGCAGGTCGAGCGCGTACAGTAGCGAAATGGCCGGTGTTGCAGGGGTGTAGTCGCGTTGATGGTATTCCTCGAGCAGCAGTAAATCGAAATACCAGCCCCGATTAGGCACTTCCGCCGCGCGCTGGAGCGCGCGGTCGCTTACCGCGGCCATCGCCAGGCCGGGCGGCAGCGCGAAGCATTTCTGCGAGGAGGTCACGACTACATCCAACTCCCATTCATCGGTCGGGATTTGAACCCCTCCCATAGAGGAAACCGCATCCACCATCACGACCAGCTCTGGCTGCGAGTTACGGGCCGCCTTCACGATCGCTTCGATCGGATTTTCAACACCGGTGGAGGTCTCGTTGTGAACCACCGCCAGGGTGTCGTAAGGCTTCTCGGCCAGCGCCGAGATGACCTGCTCAGGCAAGTTGGGTTGGCCCCACTCGACATCGAGCTGATCGAATGCGAGGCCGTTGCCTTTGGCAACATCCGCCCAGCGCTGCCCAAAGGCGCCGCACACACAAAGCAGCAGCCGGTCGCCTATCAGGCTGCGCATCGCTCCCTCCCACAATCCGCTGCCGGAAGAGGCGGAGAGGTAGACCCGCCCCTCGGTCTGGAACACCTGCTTGAGCTGCGGCTGAATGCGGGAATAAAGGTCCCGGAATTCCTGACTGCGATGTCCGACCATAGGAAGCGCCTGGGCCTTCAAGACATCCGGGTCTACGTTGGTTGGGCCGGGAATAAATAGCTTGGTCATAGGTACCTCGCGTCCGTGATTTTATCCGCACTCTCGGAAAGCAACAGGAAAAAAAGACAGCTCTGAGGCTTGCGAGAGATCATGGGCACATTCCGCAAACCTGTCGAAACCCATCGGAAACTTAAGCTTATTGAGCTTCAGTGCAATAATATTGATATCGGCCTTGACAAAATTAATCGTAATGGTATATTTCAACCCCATTGTTGAGTATATCTTTAAGAATGCGGCCCAAGCCCGCCAGACAAGCGAGTAACCATGAATAAGATCCCAACTATCTGTCCAGTATGTGAAGAGCACCTGTACGTCACCCGATTGCACTGCCGGAACTGCGACACCTCCATTGAGGGGTATTTTGACACCGGCCGCATCGGCCGGTTGTCTCCCGAGCAACTGGGTTTCGTTGAGACCTTTATTCGATGCGAAGGCAAACTCAATCGCATGGAGCAAGAGCTCGGCATGTCCTACCCAACGCTACGTTCACGCCTTAACGAATTGATTCATCAAATGGGATTCGAGGTCGGAACCCCCGTACCTGAGCTGGATGAGGACGAACGCCATCGTATTCTGGACGAACTCGCCACAGGCACAATCAGCTCTGATCAGGCCATGAGCCTGCTCGAGGGCGCATAGAGAAAGCTGGAGCGTGAATGATGGAAACCAGAAAGTTTGAAACAGGCCCTTCGCCCAAAATCACGATCGTCAACATCGGCGGCGATCTGCGCGTACGCAGCCACGAGGCCAAATCGGTAGAGGTCCAATCCGGTTCGGGGGGCAACATGAAGGCCGAGCTGGAAAACGATGAGCTGACCATCATCTGCGATGTGGACTGCCTCATCGACGTGCCCCTGGAAGCGAGCGTGGACGGACAGGTCATCGGTGGTAACGCATCGTTCCGAGGATTTTCGGGAGATGTCAGCGTGAGGACCATCGGCGGCAGCCTGGGCCTGCGCGGCGTCGGCGCGGCAACGGTTGAAGTCGTGGGTGGAAAGGTGACCGCGCGCCAGCTGGCAGGAGCCTTGTCGGTGGACCGGGCCGGAGGAGGCGCGAACGTCGATCAGGTGCAGGGCGATGTACGTTTGCGCAGCCTGGGAGGAGATGTGCGCTTGAGCCGCGTGGAGGGGGAGGTGCAGGTGTCCGCCGGTGGCGATGCCAATGTTTCCCTCGCACCCAAAGCGGATGCTAAATCAGCGGTCTCCAGCGGGGGTGACTTGAACTGCACTATCGCCGAGAGCGCCTCAGTTAACATCACGCTCATCGCAGGCGGAGATTTACGATTGGCGGTGCCGGTGGAGGCCACTGATATTCCAGGCGGCTGCGAAGTCCGGCTCGGAGATAGCGAAGCCGAGCTTAAACTGACAGCCGGAGGCGATCTCATCTTGAGAAGCGGATCGGATTTAGAAGCGGTGGCTGTGGTCGATCTGGGAGAAGCCATCGCGGCTAGAGTGGGAGCTGAGATCGAGGCTCACATGTATGAGATTGAAGACGGATTGAGTGGCCTCGGAGATCGCTTGCAGTCATTCGACTCCGAAAAAATTGGCAATAAAATTCGAGCTTCCATTGAAAAGGCCCAGCGCAAAGCTGCAAAAGCGCAGCGTAAGGCCGCTCGTCAGCGACGGACGGCGACCACCATCAAGTCTATCGATTTTGGTACGCCCACCAGAAATGAAACCAGCGAACAAGAGCGCATGATGATTTTGCGTATGTTGGAAAAAGGAAAAATCAGCGTGGAGGAGACCGAAACTCTTCTTGGAGCACTCGATTCGTGAATTTGTCAAATACAACCGCGTCGATGGGCGCATCGGTGAACGCGCAGTGACCGCCGGCGCTATCGCACGCCCCTCTAAATCTTCTCCTGGATTGCGGACGATCGATCCACGTCGAGACATGGGGCAGGTGGCGGATCTCATTGAGATCACATTCCGCGGAGATCTGGATGGAACGGGCCAACGCATGGTGCGTGAAATGCGCACGCTCGGTCGCATTGGCTGGATCGGTTTTGCGCTCAGCCGGCTGCTGCTTCCGCCGGCTGCGCGGCCGCTGGGGTTTGTATGGGAAGAAGACGACCGCATCGTTGGCAATGCCAGCTTGTTGCCGGTCAGCGGACACCCAAGGCGCTGGGTGATGGCCAATGTAGCCGTGCATCCGGATTATCGTCGGCGCGGTATCGCGCGGGAGATGGTCAGCGCCTCGGACGAACTCGCGAAGAAAGCCGGTGCAGAAGCGACTTATTTGCAGGTCCAGCGACACAACCAGGCCGCGCTGCAGCTATACCGTTCGATGGGTTACAAGTCCTTGACCACCCGTACCACATGGCGGCGTTCGCGCGGATTGTCCAACAAGCAGTCTCCCAAAGGAGTAAGTGTGCGGCAGCGGCGTGCTTCCGAATGGACACAGCAATGGGCGCTGGCCGAGCGCGTATCACCGGAAGGCTTGATTTGGCCCCATCCACTTGAGCCAGGCTACTTCCGCCCCCACCGGGCTCGGCCAATACATCGGTCGCGGTGCAAAGCTGCATCTGGTCCGGCGAGAAGCCGGGCAGCTAGTCGGCAGCCTGTCGGTTCACGGTACGGCAGTGAAGCGATTCGTACTTCTAGTAGATCCTGCGCTGCAAGGCCAGATTGAAGAGCCATTCTTGATCCATGCGCTGGACCGAGTCAGCGCCGGAAAGCGCGCCATTCTTATGGACTATCCATCCGATGTGGCCGTGGAAACGTTGCGCGACCTGGGATTTCGAGAAGAGCGAGCGCTGACATGGATGCGGCATACCTACCGGTAGTTAGCGGAATTGAGCAAGGCAGGACTTATAAAGGAAAGGCTAATTGCATGATTTGCATGACACCGGAAGCGATCGCATCTTACGCAAGGATCTCCATGGAGGCTCGCCAGGAGGCCAGCAGGCAGAGCGCGCCTTTCGCATGGCCAGGCCTCGTCGGCCGACTCCTCAACGGGATCGGTCTGCGCCGGCTCGGCGATGCTATCCGACGGGCAATCCCACGGACGCCAAAAGCGAGAATCTATGACTCACAGTGACGCAGAGCGGCTCAAGGTTCTGAAGCAGCTTGAGTCGGGTGAGCTCGATTTCGACCAGGCGCTAGGCGAATTGATTGGAGCCGCAAATGAAGGTACATCGGAAGCAGCTTCGGAGGCTCCTCCCACGAGCAGACGCTGGCGCCTCTGGTGGCTGCTGCCGTTCTACTTTGGCGTAGTGGCGATCGGTGGGGGCATCGTGCTTGCCATTCAAGGAGGTGGATGGTGGTTGCTGGCAGCTCCGCTGCTCTTGGGCGGCGCAGTGCTGACCCTTCTGGCGCTGGCCAGCACCCGATCTCCGTGGCTTCACGTGCGGATCCACAATCCCGAGCGCAACTGGCCGCGGACCATCGGCTTTAGCATTCCGATCCCATTCCGATTTGCGGCCTGGGCAATGCGCTCCTTCGGAACGCTAATTCCAAATGTAAATGAGCAAGCCGTCGCCGAACTGCTGATGGCGTTTGAGCTTGGGCGCATGATCGATGAGCCGCTGAATATGGAGCTCAACGACCCCAACTCAGCTACGCGGGTCAAAATTATTCTCGGCTGATCTCCAGCCGAGAAACGGCTGATCTTTGCAAAACCGAGAATCGGCCGAGTTTTTACAAAACGAGAAGAGGAAGCAATGGCAACACCTGACGAACGGATGAAAATCTTGAAGATGCTGGAGGAAGGCAAACTCTCAGCGGAGGAAGCTTCGCGTTTGCTGCGGACCCTGTCAAAAAGTAGTTCCGAGGATCGCTCCTCAGCGCAAGACGGCGACTCGAGGTGGATGCGCATCCGCGTAACAGATCTGGACGGTGGTCGCGCGGCGGTCAATGTGAACCTGCCGATGCGATTGGTAAACGTAGCCTTGAGGCTGGGCGCTCAGTTCATTCCTGAAGAGGAAGACATCGATCTGGAGGAGCTGGCTGAGGCGCTCAAGGCCGGCCTGACGGGAAAGATCGTGGACGTGATCGATGAAGAAGAAGGGCGACAGGTAGAGATTTACGTAGAATAATAGCCGCCGGCCTGCAGGCGATGCACCTTTACGACCCCCCGCAGCACCCCCTTTTACACCACTCTTATGTCACATACTGGCTTAAAAATCGCTATGCTATACTTCGACGGACATGAGCACCCTCACCGGCCTTCAGTGCCCGGAGTGTGGGGAGGAATTTGAGGCAGACGTCGTTCAAACGGTGTGTGAAAGCTGTGACGCACCGCTTTTTGCACGGTACGATCTGGCTCAAGCCGCTCGGGCGCTACAACCAGAGAGGGTGAGCGAAGGCCCTGCCGGGCTATGGCGTTGGGCTGAGCTGCTTCCGGTAAGAGACCCAGGGTTACGCTATACGTTAGGAGAAGGGGATGCTCCGTTATTGCCGCTCAAGCGGATCGGGGAGCGTTTGGGGTTAAGCAGGCTTTATGTCAAGGACGAAGGAGTCAATCCCACCGGAACCTTCAAGGCACGCGGTATGGCAGTAGCGCTCTCGCGTGCCATAGAGCTGGGTGTGAAAGAAGCGGTGGCGCCCACCGCAGGAAACGCAGGGGGCGCGCTGGCCAGCTACGCTGCGCGAGCCCGAATTCCGGCCCACGTCTATATGCCTGGCGACGCGCCAGCCGCCTGTCAGGCGGAAGTGCTCGCCGCCGGCGCCGATTTACAGCTAGTGGAGGGAACGATTGAGGATGCCGGACGTGAGGCGGCCGCTGCGGCGAGCAGCCATGGCTGGATGAACCTTTCAACCTTTAAGGAGCCCTACCGGGTCGAAGGCAAGAAGACCATGGGGTTGGAGCTGGCCGAGGACTTCAATTGGGAACTGCCAGAAGTGGTGATCTACCCCACGGGCGGAGGCACGGGACTGGTAGGCATGTGGAAGGCCTTCGAAGAACTGGAGCAGATGGGCTGGATAGATTCTTCCAGGCCGCGAATGGTGAGTGTCCAATCTGAAGGCTGTGCGCCCATCGTGGACGCGATGCGGTCCGGCGCCGAGCGAGTTACCGCCGCCAATTCCGATCCGACGCGAGCACCCGGCTTGCGGGTGGCTAATCCGTATGCCGATCGCCAGATCTTGTGGGCGCTTCGTGATAGCGGTGGCTCAGCGGTGGCGGTAAGCGAGCAACAAATTGCAGCTTCGGAAGCTGAGTTAGCAAGCGCCGAAGGAATCTTGGCTTGCCCTGAGGGGGCGGCAACTTTAGCGGGGCTGGAGATTATGGTCGAGGCGGGCGAGGTAGAGCCCGATGATCGCATCGTTTTATTCAACACAGGCCACGGATTGAAATACCTTTCATGAGCGCCGAAGCCAAAACTACCGAGCGCGAACGCGCCTCTCTGGATCTGCTCTATACCATCAGCCGCGAGCTGACCGGCGAGCTTGAACTGCGCGGCCTGCTGCAGCGCGTCCTGGATCTCACCATGACCAACGTGGGTGCCCTCAGCGGCAGCATCATGGTGCTCGACGAAGCAGGCAAGGTAACCGAAGGGGCGTTGGCCTACGACGGAAAGGTACACGACCAC
>CAYZXF010000409.1:0-2493 GCA_964482355.1 uncultured Anaerolineaceae bacterium
TTCTCATCCAATCCGTCCGCCCGATTCCGATAGCCGCGGCCATAATCAAAATCGCGGCAATCACACGAAAGGCAACGCCCGATCCTGACTCGGTGGGCGAGCGGCTCCCCGCCACGGTGAGTTAATGGCAACAAATGCCAACGAGTAGGGACTTACATGCTCAACGATACTGGGGAGCCAGTAGTGAAACGGAGGCACGAACATGAGAATGACAAACCCAAGCCCCAGCAAGAGGATCACGCGCAGCGCGAGGTCCGGGGTAACGCTCGTAACACCCGCGTTTTCAAGCAGCCAGCCAGTAAAGAGAATGGCCATCATTGCCATCGAGTACAGAACCAGGAGATTGAGTACTCCCCTCTCGCTTCGGGCACCGGGCGGAATTAAGATGAGCACACATGCCATCGCTGCCAGCTCGAGGAATATGGCAGCAAATAGGAAGGGTTGAATGGTCAGTGCCCCGGCCAGCAATCCCAGGGCAATGAGCCCGCCGGGGACAAACGATCGGCCGGGTGCAACGGACCAACCCAGCCCGAAAAATAAGGCTCCGACCAGAAAGAGAAACCCCACCCCCGCGCGGTTCTGCGGGTCGAGGCTCAAGGGACGCCCTAGCATCTGCCAAGCGCTGTCGAGCCTTAGAGGTATGCCCAACCATGAGATGGCTTCATCTAACGGGGCGTAAAGAATGAAGAGTCCGATCATGGCCGAGGCTACACTTGCGATTACAAATGGCAGGTAGACCCTGCGCCTTAAGGCAAGCGTTACTATCGCAAGAAGAGCGAGCAGGGCGAAAACAATGGCGAGCGCGCTCATTCTCCGCCTTCAGCCAGACCGGCGGGGCGGGCCACCAGGGTCAGATAGCTCACCACCATTGCCAGGCCAATGTGCACACTTGCCAGTAAGGCGAGGATCGCCAAGGCAGGCTCAACCACGCTGTAGGCAATTTCGAATCCGCTCAGCATCGTAATCAGCCCAATGCATACTCGCAGCGGGCTCCGAAACAGCCCCAATTGCAGCAATCCCATCGACATTAAGATAGCCACCGCCATGATTGCTTCACCGCTGATATCCGGGATTCTCATCCAATCCGTCCGCCCGATTCCGATAGCCGCGGCCATAATCAAAATCGCGGCAATCACACGAAAGGCAACGCCCGATCCTGACTCGGTGGGCGAGCGGCTCCCCGCCACGGTGAGTGCCAGCACCCCACAAGTGATCATCCCCGCCACAACCTTCACGGCCGCCACCTGAGGTGGGAGTGCCAGGGAAGTAAGCCATGCTACCGAGGCGTATTGGACTGCTAAGATCGCGATTTGTAAACCAGGACGCGCTACGACAACCAACATGAAGGCAGTAAGTGCAACCAGAACCAGCGGAACCCAATTCATGTAATCACCAACTGCAACCCTACAATCACAATTAAAAGTACAAGCAATATCCACAGCACTGCGCTCTCGCCTTCCAGCACGTCCGCGATGATACGGACCGAGCTAGCCAGGGTCTCGAAAACTGCTCGACCAGCTTGTCTCGCTTCTTCGAGCAGGGGTTGGACGGGAAGCAGCGTCTGAGAAAGGGCGGGCCATAATTGGGCGATCGCATATCCCAAGCGCAATGGCCGGTTACCGCCAAAAGTATTTCACCAACCACCAATTGATCGTGGGGAGAAAGCCGAGAAAGTTCAAAATTTACAAGCGTCACGTTCTCACGTACGTCGCCAGGATTGAGTTCTAACTCATTCAGGGTTTCCGAGTCGATAATGAGCACCTGTCGATTACGCTTCCCATACGAAGCATCGCCCACGAATCCCTTGCCAGACACAGCTGTCACGGCGGAAACAGCTGTCATTGGTTCTCCAGATTTGGGTTTGATAAAGAGGTTGGTTACGGTACCCATCGGCCTGCTGAAAACGCGCCCAAGTATAGCATGCAAGGGTTTTCGACCCCCCTGCATGGTATTCTTGGTCAGCCTCGAGAGACAGTCTTGGCGCTATTCCCCAGCCTCACCCTCATTTCGGGCTCAATAATTATTGTTCTCCTTCGCGGCCGACGGATGCGGACCGTGACGGTGATCAGCGCAGGCGTTGCTTCTGCGGCCGTCGTGGCCCTCTCCAGGCAGCTGCCGACAGAAACGGTAATTGCCCTGTGGCGGCCAATCGACCTTTTCGGATCCGGTTTCATCTTCTTCATCGATAAAGTCAATTGGCCATTCTTCTTGCTGGGATCGGTCGCGGTCTTCGCCGATGCAATTCTGGACGGCCGAAGTTCTGTCAGGCTGCTCTACTCAGGCATCGCGCTGGCCGCAATCGCGGGGGGAAACCTGCTCACGATTGCGCTTCTGTGGACCGTAATGATACTGATGGAAACCGCTTTCCGACTGAGAAGCTCAATTGAGCTCGAATCCGCAATTCGTAAGGCTGCCGTCCAATTCGCTGCAGTTGCGGCAGTTCTCGCGGCGGTCTCCTTTGGCGAAAGCGCCGTTACGCTCCTTGCCCTTGCC
>CAYZXF010000410.1:0-2609 GCA_964482355.1 uncultured Anaerolineaceae bacterium
GGTGGGCGGCCACGGCGAAGGCCAATCGGAGCTGCATTCCGGTCGAGTAGCGTTTGACCGGCGTATCAATGAACTGCTCGACTTCTGAAAAGTCGACAATTTCGTCGAATTTGCTCCGGATTTCGGCGCGGCGCATGCCCAGGATGGCCCCGTTGAGGGAGATGTTCTCGCGGCCCGTCAATTCGGGATGAAACCCGGTCCCGACTTCTAGCAGCGACCCAACCCTTCCGATTACTTCCGCATAGCCCTCGGTCGGCTCGGTCACTCGGGAAAGGATCTTCAGCAGGGTACTCTTCCCCGCGCCGTTGGATCCGATGATACCGAGCACCTGGCCCTTCGGAACCTCGAATGAGACGTCACGCAGAGCCCAAATGTGTTCGGATTGGCGATCCCGATGTTCACGCCTTAGTGCGGAATGGGCACTATCCACCATCACATCCCGCAGGGTCTGATAGCCAGTCTGCAGGGTTCCTATGCGATATTGCTTGCCCAGTCCCTCGGCGCGAATTGCGACGTCAGCCATTTGCTATATGACGTCCGCGAAATTCCGCTCCATGCGGCGGAAAAATACAATTCCAGAAATCAGAATGAGGATCGTCATGCCAAACGACACGGCCGAAAGCAGGCCCGGAGCCTCTCCAACACCCAGCATCGCCCAGCGAAAACCCTGAACGACCCCCACCATCGGGTTTAAGCTGTAGAGCAGCTTCCAGGGACCCTCCGGGATCATGGTCGCTGAGTATACGACTGGAGTCGCGAAGAACCAGGCTTGAAGAATGAAGGGCGTTATATAACTCACATCCCGATACAGAACGTTGAGCGCCGACAGCCAAAGCCCGACCCCAATGCTCGCCAAAAGCCCCCATGCTACGAACAAAGGACTGGTCCACCACTGACTGCCGAGGGGGGTGCTGTAGAAGAACATCAACCCGAGGAGCACGATAAACGACAGCCCGAAATCCACCAGACCGGCGCTCACCGAAGCGAGCGGCATCGCCAGGCGCGGGAAATACACCTTTGTAAGCAAACTGCGGCCGGCAACCAAGCTCATGCTCGACTTGCTTACTCCGTCCTGAAACAAGATCCAGGGAAGGAGCCCCGCAAAGTAAAAGACGGGACCGGGTAAGCCATCCGTTGGCAATCCTGCCAGCCGTCCGAAGATGATGGAGAAAACCACCATCCCCAGGAAGGGTTTGAGAATGGCCCAACCTGCTCCGAAAAGGGTCTGCTTGTAGCGGACCTTTACATCGCGCCAGATCAGGAAGTACACCAGCTCACGATAGTCCCAGAGCTCTCCGAGGCTGAGATCCCGCCAGCCTCGAGAGGGCTTGATGATGTGCTTTTGAACCGGAATGGCTTCAACCGTCATGAAGCCACCTTTTCGGTTGTTGCTCGATACCATTCCACGGTTTCGCGCAGCCCTTTGGCCAACTTGGTCTGCGCGGTAAAGCCGAACAGCTCCGTAGCACGGGAAGTATCGAGACCGCGGCGCGGTTGCCCGTTCGGCTTGCTTGCGTCCCAGACCAATCGTCCTTGAAATCCAGTCAGCTCCACAATGGTCTCTACCAGATCTTTGATGCTGATCTCCTCGCCGGAGCCTAAATTCACGGGTTCGTCACCGTTGTACCGATCGGCGCCCAGCACTATTCCTTCCGCTGCATCGGACGCATAGAGAAACTCTCGCGTAGGTGAACCGTCGCCCCAGACCACCACTTCCTCATCGCCGCGATCGATTGCTTCGAGGCATTTACGAATCAGGGCTGGGATCACGTGTGAGGTCTCGAGGTCGAAGTTGTCCTCGGGGCCATACAGGTTTACGGGGATCAGGTAAATCGAATTGAAGCCATACTGTTTCCGGTAAGACTGCGACTGCACGAGCAGCATTTTCTTAGCCAGCCCATAAGGAGCATTAGTCTCCTCTGGATATCCGCCCCAGAAGTCGACTTCTTTGAATGGCACGGGCGTGAACTTTGGATAGGAACAGACCGTTCCCACCGCAACAAATTTCTCCACGCCCTGCTTCCAGGATTCGTGAAGCAGCTGTACGCCCATCATCAGGTTGTCGTAGAAGAATTCCGCTGGATGCGCACGATTGGCGCCGATGCCGCCGACGTTGGCAGCCAGATGTAGCACAACCTGAGGTTGAACATCGCTCAGCAATCTGCGTACGGCGGCTCCATCGACAAGGTCGTAGTCCGCCTTGCGTGGAACGAAGATGTCTGTCGCCCCTTGCTGCTTGAGCCGTTCAATGACGTAGGAACCGAGAAACCCTCCGCCTCCAGTCACACAAATCCGCTTGCCGTCCAAGAATCCTGACGGATCGCTCATTCGGGAACCGCCTCACGCAACTGAACGCTTTGACCACGTATTTCGAGAATTCCCACGGCTCCATCTTGGCCATCCGCGACGACCTCAAACCCCTGCTCCAAACACGTCAGGCGCGCGACATCCGCGATGTCGCCTTCCCCGTCGATCACGATCGAGTTGAACCCCTGCCTGCGTGCAGACTTCAGCGCCTCTTGCGCCTGTCGCCGGCTTTCTCGATAAACATGCATGGAATTTTCAACGTAGGCGACCGTCAGCTTCGCCCGAAGGGAAATCCCCTCAGG